>CAZAST010000153.1:0-6227 GCA_964487805.1 uncultured Syntrophaceae bacterium | reverse complement strand
AGGCAAGCTTTTTTCATAATTTTATTCGTCACGATGGTCGAAAAGGCGTTTCGACTTGCGCTCCGTCCGGGGGAGCGAGTGATAGTCGACGATTTCGACCGTCCCGCTCACCATGATTCCCCTTCTTGACGGCGCCCTCGATCCGTTTCGCGATCTTTACGTCACGATCGGCACTGCCCCCTTCGGCCCGCTCGACCCGGATGGTCATGTAGTCCTTCCCGTCGTCCCGTCGGTCAAGGTGGATCTGGTATTCCGTCCCGATTCCCTCCTGAACCGACAGGATCTCGTCGATATGGCCGGGATAGATGTTGACGCCCCGGATGATGAACATGTCGTCCGACCGCCCCAGCAGCCGGTCGTGCCGCGGGAGAATCGATCCGCAGGGGCAGGTCCCGGGGATGCTCCTCGTCAGGTCGCGCGAGCGGTACCGGATCAGGGGAGCTCCCTCTTTGCGGAGGGTCGTGTATACCATCTCCCCCACCTCGCCCTCGGGGACCGGCTCGAGCGTGTCGGGATCGAGCAATTCCATGATGTAGTAATCAGCCCAGTAGTGGATCCCGGTGTGATGCTCGCAGTCCAGGCCCGTCCCCGGGCCGTACAGCTCGGTCAACCCCGGGATGTCGAAGGTCTGATCGGCTCCCAGCAGGTCCTTGATGGTCTCTCGCATGGCGTCATTCGAACGCTCCGCCCCGAAGATTACCTTTTTGACGTTGATTTTGTCCTTTAATCCTCTCTTCTGGACCTCTTCGGCCATAAGAAGACCCATGGACGCCGTGGAGCAGATCACGGTGGGCTGGAAGTCTTCGAGAAACTGCATCTGCATCTCCATGTTTCCCGGTCCGGCGGGAATCGCCAGGGCGCCGAACCGCTCACAGCCGAGCTGGAATCCCACACCGGCCGTCCAGACCCCGTACCCGACGCAGATCTGGACCCGGTCCTCCCGCGTCAGGCCGGCTATCTCGTAGCAGCGGGCGAACATGTCCGCCCAGTCGTCGATGTCTTTCGCCGTGTAGATCAGGACCTTCCGCTTCCCCGTCGTCCCCGACGAGGCGTGGAGGCGGACGATTTGGTCGAAAGGGACCGATCTGAGGGGCCACGGATACTGTCCCTGAAGGTCCTGGGCCGTCACAAAGGGAAGCCGTTTCAGGTCATCGAGGCTCCGGATATCTTCCGGTTTAATCCCCGCCTCATCGAAACGCCGGCGGTAAAAATCCGACCCCCGGTAGGCATGCGCCACGGTCCACTTCAGCCCCTCGAGCTGCAGTGCTTTCAGTTCCTCTTCCGTTTTGACCTTCGGCATGAATGTCTGCTTCATGTGTGCTCCTCACCTCTATCACGATCCGGCACAAGAAAGCCGTGAACAGTGTCTGCCACGGCCTTCGGTTTCCGATTTCTTCTGCATCAGACTGCTGATGGACAATATCCCTTACTGCTTTTCAGCCGCCACCGGTATGCGTCGTATCAGACGATTTGTTCCGTTACCCTGTCCATCGCGCGTTTCCCGGCATGCTAATGCAAACGGCGGGAGAAATCAACAGTAAATGAGAGAAAACCACTCTTTATCCTCTGTAATCTTGAGATAAAATATGCTATGCGTAAAAAGGCAGATGTGGTGGCATAGATATTCAGATAAACGGAGGAGAGAAAAAATGAAAAGAATTAGATTGAAATGCGCTGTTTCGTTGTTCTGTGCGGTTATGATCCTGCTCCCCGCCTCCTTGGCCCTGGCGGAACCGGCCGGGAAGCTTGTCATGTTCCATGCCGGGAGCCTTTCCGTACCCTTTGCCGCCATGGAAAAGGCCTTCGAGGCGAAATACCCGAAGGTCGATCTCCAGCGCGAGGCAAGCGGGAGCCAGGCTGCCGCGAGAAAGGTGTCGGAATTGAAGAAACCGTGCGATATCATGGCGTCGGCGGATTATACGGTGATCGACAAACTGTTGATCCCCGGGTATGCCGATGTGAATATCCGTTTCGCGACGAATCAACTGGTTCTCTGCTACACGGAAAAGAGCAAATACGCGGGCGATATCACCGCGAAGAACTGGTACAAAATCCTCCAGCGGAAGGGGGTCGTCTGGGGGCATTCCGAGCCGAATGTCGATCCCTGCGGATACCGGTCGCTCATGGTCCTACAGCTCGCGGAACAATACTATAAACTTCCGGGATTGTACGACAAGATACTGACAAACCGTCCCATTGAGAATGTGAGGCCCAAATCGGTGGAACTCGTCTCACTCCTTCAGACCGGCAATATGGATTATGCCTGGGAATATCTCTCTGTCGCCGTTCAGCACGGGCTCAAGTACATAGTCCTCCCCGACGAGATCAATCTCGGAAATTACAAATACGATGATTTCTACGCGAAGGCCGTGGTAAAGGTCACGGGGAAGCAGCCGGGGACGTTCATGGATATGAAGGGCGGTTCAGTAACCTACGGAATCACAATAATCAAGGATGCCCCGAATCGAGAGGCGGCCATTGCTTTCCTGAAGTATATGCTCGACCCGCAGGGCGGGCTTAAGATCCTGAAAGACCAGGGCCAGCCACCCTTTATTCCCTGCCGGGTCCCGACTGAGGATATGAAGGCAAAAGTCCCCTCCGAGCTTCAGAATCTGGTTGTTGTGAAGAATTAGGAAGTAGAAGACACAATGAAAAAGAAGGAACCTTTTTTCTGGATCACCGTTTCATGCGGGCTGGTTATCATGGCTTTCATCCTCATCCCTCTGATCCAGATGCTGACGGCTCCTTCGCTGTCCATGCTCAGAGAAACCATACAGGACAAGAATGTGGTGCGGTCAATCTGGCTGAGTATCTACACGGCCGGGTTGGCCGCGCTCTTCGCCTTTGTCTTCGGCACCCCCCTTGCCTACATCCTTGCGAGAACCAGCTTCAGGGGGAAACATCTCATCGAGAGCATCATCGATCTTCCCATTGTCATCCCCCATCCCGTTGTGGGTATCGCGATCCTCAGCGTCGCCGGGAAGGGACACTGGCTCGGGCAAGTTTTCAACGAACTTGGCATCAGGATCATGGGGAGCGTGACGGGGATCGTCGTGGTCCTCACCTTCGTGGGGCTCCCCTTCTACGTCAACGCGGTTAAGAACGGATTCGAAAATATTTCCCCCCGGCTCGAAAACGTGTCACGCAGTCTCGGGGCTTCCATGTTCAGCACCTTCGCGCGGATCACCTTCCCTCTTGCCTGGCGCAGCATGCTGATCGGGATCATCATGTGCAGCGCCCGCGCCATCAGCGAATTCGGGGCTGTCGTCATCGTCGCCTATCATCCGATGATCGCGCCCGTCCTCCTGTACGAACGCTTTGAAGCCTATGGCCTCCGGTACTCCCAGCCGGTGGCGGTGTGGCTCGTGTCGATCTGTCTGATTCTCTTCCTGGCCTTGCGTATCCTCACACTCAGGAGTACGGAGCGGTCATGATCGGCATCGATAACGTCAACATCCGCCTGGGGGAATTCGACCTGAGAGATATCAATCTCACGATAGAGAAGAACGAATTCTTCATTTTGATGGGCCCCACCGGGGCGGGTAAAACGGTGCTGCTCGAAGCGATCGCGGGGTTGATCCGGGTTGACAGCGGACGCATATCCGTCGACGGCAGGGATATTACCACTCTGCCTCCCGAAAAAAGGGGTATCTCGATCGTCTATCAGGATTACTCACTCTTCCCCCATCTGACGGTACGGGAGAATATCGCCTACGGTCTCCACTTTCATACGATACCGAAAGACGAGGCGGACAAACGGTTCGACCGGTTGGTGGACGAACTGGACCTCGCTCACCTCCTGCACCGGCTTCCCACCAACCTGAGCGGTGGCGAGAATCAACGTATTGCCCTGGCGCGGGCTCTGATCGTCAGTCCGCAGGTGCTCCTCCTCGACGAGCCCCTTTCCGCGCTGGACCCCGGCTTCCGGGAGGAACTGCGCAAAGGGCTGAAAAGGCTTCACACGCATACCGATGTCACCTTCCTCATGGTAACCCACGATTTCTCCGAGGCCCTCTCCCTCGCGGACCGGGCCGCCGTCATGGACGGGGGGCGAATCAAACAGGTGGGACGGATGAAGGAGATATTCCAGAAACCCGAGTCCACGTTCGTTGCCGACTTTGTCGGCATGAAGAACCTCTTCACGGCCAGTTTTCATGATACCAGGGCCGCCATCGACGGTCTGGAGGTCGAACTGGGGAGATCGCCCGACAACGGGCACGGGTACATAGCGATCCGTCCCGAGGACGTTGTCCTCAGCACGGAGAAGCTGTCATCCAGCATGAGGAATTCCTTTAAGGGCAGGGTGACGGACGTCACGGATCAGGGGCTGTATTATGAGGTGAGCATCGCCGTTGAAGGCGTCACATTCAAATCGCTGATCACCAAAAGCGCCCTCTTTGATCTGGAGATCGGGGAGGGGACGGACATATACCTTTCCTTCAAGTCAACGGCTATCCATACGTTCTAGGGGCGTCGGGTGTGACGCTTGGTTGTTCTTCGATTCATCGCACGAAAAACGACGCCGGGATTGAGATCGATTTTCTCCGGTAATTGAGAAATCTACCTCTCACCATACAAGTGTTGTTTTCGCGAGCCGAGACACACGAATAGCGTTGAAAATCTTTGCCTTTTCGGATATTGATGATGCGCGACTGCTGGCAGGCAATCCTCAGCCGGATGTATGGAACGGACGACATGGACAGAGAAGGAACGCCAACCTGCTTCCACAATGGGAAGACGTACCGCCAACTGAAGAAAATCTCACTTTTTGATCTGATCCGCGCGGGATGCTCGGACGATGACACCCGCGCATTGACAAAGGTGTATGATTGTCACTATTCCATATATGAAGAAGTACCCATCGAATGGGCCATCCCCCGGCTGTGTGAATTTCTTGTAAAGGAAGGTTTTATTGAGGAAGTGAAGTAGCCTTTGTCAATTAGGGGCTCTGTCCCTAATTTCTTTGATTGGCATTGACAGACAGGACGAATTTACTATATTACCTGAACGAACAGTATTTTTTCCAATGTGTTAGTAGGTGCCGGCAGGCGGGTATGCAAAAGCAATCCGCAATAAACCAGCGAAACGTAAGGAGGTGCAATCAAAATGGGAAAACGGTTTATCGACCTGAGCATTGCCATTGAACCGGCTCTGCCCTGCGACCCCCCCATGATGATTCCCCAGATCGATTATGTCGATCACGAGGCGGGAGCAACGCAGATGCTTGATTTCTTTCCTGGCATCAGGAAAGATCAGCTCCCCGATGGTCTTGGCTGGGCGCTGGAATTTATCACGCTCACCACCCACAGCGGAACACACCTGGACGCCCCCTATCACTACCATCCCACGCAGGACAAGGGAAAGGAAGCGCTTACCATCGACGAGGTGCCCCTGGAATGGTGCATGAACGACGGCGTTCTCCTCGACTTCCGACACAAGGGGGACGGAGAACGAATCACGGCGGCGGATGTCAAGAAGGAACTCGAGCGGATCGACTATACGATCAAACCGTTCGACATCGTCCTTGTCTGGACCGGGGCTGACGCTGCCTGGGGCACGCAGGAATATCTTGTAAAAGGGGCCGGCATGACAAAGGAGAGCACCCTTTTTCTGACGGACCTGGGTGTGAAAGTGGTGGGCATCGACGCCTGGAGCTGGGATCGCCCGCTGCCCTTCCTGGCAGCGGAGTTTAAAGAGAAGGGGGACCCGAAAGTCATCTGGGAAGCCCATTTCGCCGGTATCGAGGCGGGATATTGCCATATGGAGAAGCTGGCTAATCTCGCCGCTATCGGCCGGCCCCACGGCTTTACGGTCTGCTGTTTCCCTATCAAGATCAAACGGGCCTCAGCCGGCTGGTGCCGCCCTGTTGCCATTATCGACACATAACGGATATCGACCGGCACGCTCCATGAAATACGACGCATAGGATTATGGATACCACAGGATTACTCAAGGGCAGCAAGGTCACCAAGCGATTCGGCGGGCTCACGGCGCTTTCGGATGTTGATTTCGAGGTGCGAAGCGGCGAGATTGTCGGGCTGATCGGTCCCAACGGATCAGGTAAGACCACCCTCTTCAATGTGATATCCGGTCTGTATGCACCCGAGTCGGGCGCCATATTTTTTGAGGGGAAACAGATCAGCGGACTGCCGCCGTACAAGATCGCCCGCATGGGGATCGGCAGAACCTTTCAGATCGTCCGGCCCTTGATGGACCTGGACCTTGTC
>CAZAST010000152.1:0-6245 GCA_964487805.1 uncultured Syntrophaceae bacterium | reverse complement strand
TGATAATTCATGAGTGCCCTCCAAATATATTGCGGAAAAATAATCTTCTTGCCTGCTGTTTAGTGCCAAAACCTCGGTGAAAGAAAACTGTGCCAGCACATAGCAAACAAAGTTCTTTGAAAATCGAATAGCTCTTACGCAACGCTGTGAACACCACAATAGAGACAAAGGGTATAGGAACGCAAGAAGTAACGGTTCTTGACCGTGGAGCGATTTAGAACATGAGACCTACTCATCTTTGAGTAGGTCCTCAGCCACCTGAGGGTGCTACAGGTCGTAAAGCGTTTCATCCCCCTGAGGGGGTCGGTTGCTATCTTCCTCTTTTTTTTATTCGTATCAGCCTCGATTGGGTTGTCCTCTGACAGAGTCTTGCGTTCCATTTTCCGCGCAGCGGCTGTAGAGCACCCCCGGCCTATGATCCGTTATCCGTTCCCGTTACAGATAGGTCCTGGCTCCGACATAGCGGTTTTTATAGTATGAGCTTGAGAGGGAACTGGTCCGCACCGTCTTGCCTGATCGCGGCGCGTGGATAAACCTGCCGTCTCCCGCATAGATCCCCACATGGGAGATCTCTCCTTTGCCGCGGGTATCAAAGAAAACGAGGTCTCCCTTGGCCAATGCGTCACTGCCGACAGCAGCGCCTGACTCGTACTGCTGTCTGGATGTGCGGGGCAGGTTCAGACCGTTGAGGCGGTAGATGGCCATGGCGAGACCGCTGCAGTCAAATCCCTGATCGGCAGACGTGCCACCCCACTGATAGGGAACGCCGATAAAACTCCGGGCTGTTTTCACGATCTCCTCTCTGAAGAAGGGATCATCACGAGGCGGCCTTTTCGCGATGGCATACTCTTCAGGACGAACGATATAGTATTCGCCTATTACTCCCAATGCCTTCAGGATTTCAGCTTCACGCGCGGCAAGTTCCCGGGTTGGAAAATTGCCGAAGCGCACCTTGTACAATCCCTGTTTGTAAAGGAAATAGTAGGCGTCCAGATTGTCTTCGTTCAGGCGGTTGGCAAGGCGGGCGGCATTTTCAACCTCCTGAAAGGCGCCGGCCTGAATGGCGTACCCCATGCGGGTGAGCTTTTCAGCCGGCTCAGGGGGACGGTAATCGGGGGACGAGACACGGCGCTGGCCGCATCCTGCCACGCAAAGCAGAATCAGAAGGGGGATGATGATCCCAATGCCCGGTACGTTCCGCGGGTTCATGGCTCCCTGTGAAAAAACAGCTCCGTATATCAGTTAACAGACAAAACGGGGTCGGGCTCAGCTGATTCTGCCCCCGACCGGAGCATCGCCGTCAAAGGAAACGAGGGAAATCTTCCCCTGTGTCTCCGTCGCCAGGAGCATCCCGTGAGACTCGACCCCCATCAGCTTGACGGGCTTGAGGTTCAGCACGACGGCGATCTTCCGTCCCACCATCTCTTCAGGACCATAGCTCGCGCCGATCCCGGCGACGATGGTCCGCTCCTCGCCCACGTTGATCTTCAGCTTGAGCAGCTTGTCCGATTTCTTGACCCGTTCCGCGGCGATTACCTCGGCCACGCGCAGGTCGATCTTCTGAAAATCGTCAAAGGTGATTTCATCCTTGATATCCGTGAGAACGCCTGCGGGAGCCTCCTGCGGTTTGTGATATTCCACGCGGGGGAAGAGCGATTCGCCGCGGGTCAGCACGCTGCCCGCAGGCAGTCTGCCCCATGTGCTCAGGCTGTCGAATTTTTGAGAATCGGCATCCGTTATGCCGAGCCTTTCCAGGATGTCCCCGGCGGCATCGGGCATGAAGGGGGTGATCAGAACGGCTATGACGCGAAGCGCTTCCAGTATATTGTAGATCACCGCGTTCAAGCGCTCTTCGGACGCCGGATCTTTGGCGAGAACCCATGGCTCCCGCTCCACAATGTACCGGTTCGTCATGTTGATGTAATCCCAGATGGAAATAAGAGCCTTATGAAACTGCAGGGACCGGAATGACCCTTCTACTTCGGGGAAAAGTTTGGCCGCCGACCCAATCAGGGGGGCGTCATCCGGATGGTCGCAGGTGGCGGGGACGATTCCTCCGCAATACTTCA
Organism: uncultured Syntrophaceae bacterium; assembly: GCA_964487805.1. Lineage (GTDB taxonomy): Bacteria > Desulfobacterota > Syntrophia > Syntrophales > UBA2210 > UBA6078. Next base: position 4,176 of record CAZAST010000152.1, on the reverse strand, counting down.
CCGCCATCGAGATGGACCGGCTGACCAGATTTCCCAAGTCATTCGCGAGGTCGGCGTTGATCCGCTGGACAAACGCCTCTTCGCTGAAGTTTGAATCAAGGCCGAAGACCATGTCCCGCATCAGAAAATAGCGGAATGCGTCCAGCCCGTATGTGTCCTTCAAATCCAGAGGTTTTACCACCGTCCCCCGGCTCTTCGACATCTTGCTCTGGTCAATGTTCCAGTATCCGTGCACGTTCAAACGGTGGTAGGGTTCGATTCCCGCCCCCTTCAGCATGGTGGGCCAGTAGATGCCGTGCGGTTTCAGGATATCCTTGGCTATGAGATGCTGCGAGACGGGCCAGAAGGTGCCGAACCGATCGCCGGCGGGGTAGCCGATACCCGTCAGATAATTGATCAGGGCGTCGAACCAGACATAGGTGACATACTTTTCATCAAAGGGAAGGGTAATCCCCCATGTCAGCCGCGTCTTGGGTCTCGATATGCAGAGGTCTTCGAGGGGTTCCTTCAGAAAGGCGAGGGCCTCATTCCGGTAGCGTTCCGGCCTGATAAAATCGGGGTTGTCGCGGATATGGCCGATCAGCCAGTCTTGATACTTGCTCATTTTGAAGAAATAGTTGCTCTCCTTCCGGGTTTCGGGAACGGTCAGATGATCCGGGCACATGCCGTTCACCAGCTCGCTCTCCCGGTAGAAACGCTCGCAGCCCACGCAGTAAAAACCCTCGTACTCGCCGAAGTATATGTCCCCGGCATCGTAGACCTTCTGGAGTATCGACCGGACGACCTCTTTATGATCCGGGTCCGTTGTGCGTATAAAGTAATCGTTGGTTATGGAAAGCTTCGGCCACAGGGTCCTGAACTGTCCGCTGATCCTGTCAACATATGTCTGGGGATCCTCGCCGATTTCGCGGGCCGCCTCGGCGACCTTGTCGCCATGCTCATCGGTGCCGGTCAGAAAATAGGTCTCGTATCCCGCCATCCGGTAAAATCGGGCCATAACATCGGCCACAATGGTGGTATAGGCGTGCCCCAGGTGGGGGGACGCGTTGACGTAATAGATTGGCGTTGTGACATAAAATCGTTTCATGATCTTCTCCGCGATACTTGTTTCTTTTTTCCCATCTTCGGTTTTATCTGGGGAGGATCGATCTGAATCTTGTCTACGGGGACCTCCACCTCTTTCCCGTCGCCGAGGTCGACGACAACCATCCTCTCCAGTATGTTCTGCCTCACCACCGTGCCCCTGCCGTCGGGCGTGGTAACCGTCCTGCCGCATTTGGGCATGTTTTTCTTCGCTTCCATGTACTGTTCATGCTCAAAAGCGAGGCAGCACATCAGTCTCCCGCACAGACCCGATATCTTCTCCGGATTCAGGAGCATATTCTGTTCCTTGGCCATCTTGATCGAAACCGGCGCAAAGGTATCGAGAAAACTGGCGCAGCAGAGGGCCCTGCCGCACATGCCGACTCCCCCATATATGCGGGCCTCGCTCCTGACCCAGATCTGCTTCAGCTCGATCCGCGTCTTGTATTTCCGCACAAGGTCTTTCACCAGTTCCCTGAAGTCCACCCTGCTTTCCGCGGTAAAGTAAAAGAGGAGTTTGCTTTTATCGAAGAGGGCTTCCACGCTGACCAGCCGCATGGCAAGATTCCTCTCTCTGATCTTCTCCATGCAATAGGCCAGAGCCTCTTGCTCCAGCCTGACATTCTCTTCATGGGCCTTCATGTCTTCGGGGGTGGCTCTGCGTATGATCTTCTGGAGGGAGCGGGGAAGCTGATCGCCGGCAAGGATGCGTACACCGGCGGCGACGGACCCCAGTGCCGGTCCCGCCTCGGTATTCACGATCGCGTTATCTCCCTCCTCAAGAACGACACCAGTGGCGTCGAAGGAATACACCTTCCCCGTGTTTTTAAATCTGATTCCCACGACGCTTTTAGTCTCGTACTGTTCCATCATATTTCCGGCCTTCGGTCTTGAGCTGAAATGTCATAGACTCCAGCAGCAACTGCTTGTTGGCGTTCTGTTCAATGGCGCTCTGGGTATTCCGTATGGTTTTTATGTTATGGAGAATCTCGGCACCAGTCATTGTTTCCGAACATTGCTGTGTGGTTTCGGCGATATCCCGGTGCATGATCCTGTCAATATCGTGGAGTTCCCGGTATACCAGCATATCCCGGTACCACTCCCTGAAGGTGTCAAGCCTGCGCAGGGCGTCATCCCGGTCCTTCCCGAAACTGTCCGCGAGAAAGATCATATCAAGTGCAGTTGTGCCGGGTGCGGAAAGAAGACCGGTTATATCGCGCTTAAAGTCAAGGAGCGACTCCGTGCTCATCTCCAGCGCTTTGCCGATGCTCCCTCCCGTCGATGCGGCGAGAGCGCGGGCCGTCTCTTCATCCATAGACGCTCTGTCCCTGAGAAACAAGGCGACAATCTCCGGCCGCAACGGACGAAACCGTATCTTCTGGCACCGCGACAGGATCGTCTGTGGGAGCTTGTGAACGCGTGACGTGGTCAGTATCAGGATATTCGAGGGGCTCGGCTCCTCAAGGGTCTTCAGAAGGGCGTTGGCCGACGGATCGTTCATCCTGTCCGCGTCCGCCACGATGAAGACTCTCTTTCTCCCCTCAAAAGGCCTGAATTGTATCTGATTCTGAAGATCTCTGATCTGGTCGATCTTGATGAATATCCCGTCCGGCTCTATGCAAACGACATCGGGATGCGTGCCCCGCACCGCCTTGCTGCAGGAGGGGCATCTGCCGCAGAAATCGGCGTTATCTTCGCGGCAATTGAGAGCCTGCGAGAGACCCCGGGCCGTCGTTTTTTTCCCAACGCCCTGCATACCATGGAACAAATAGGCGTGGGGAACGCGATCGGTGCGCATGGCGCGCTGAAGCATCTCTATCTGTCTGTCCTGACCATAAATATCGCGAAACGGCATAAGCCCTATCTTTCGATTAACGCAGCCAGATGGGTTCGCACGTCTCGATGCACCGCGTCGATGTCTCTGAAAGCGTCTATGACCCTGAATCGATCCGGTTCCCCGCGGGCCAGATTGAGGTATCCATCCCTGATGATCCGATGGAACTCCAGACGCTCCCGCTCAAACCGATCTTCGCGGGGAATATCCCCCGCGCTGCACGCGCGATCTGTAATCCTGGCGAGCCCCGCATCGGGCGAGATATCAAAGAGAAAGGTGAGGTCGGGCTTCAGCGATCGGGACGCAAAGTCACAGAGCGACCGGGCGTGTTGTATATCCTCGCCTCTGCCATACCCCTGGTAGGCAAGGGTGGCATCCGAAAAACGGTCACACAACACAACCGCGCCCCCTTCCATCGCGGGGGCGATGACCTCCTCCACATGCTGGGCTCTGTCCGCGGCAAAGAGCAGTAGCTCAGCTCTGCCCGACAAAGAAAGCGCTGTCTTGTCCAGCAGGATCTTCCGGAGCTCGCCTCCGAGAGGAGTCCCTCCCGGCTCGCCGGTTACGATACAGGATACTCCCCGTTCACTCAGATACTCTGCAGCCCGTCTTACCTGCGTTGTCTTCCCGGAGCCTTCGATTCCCTCAAATGTAACAAACAAGCCCATGCCCTTCAGCCCCACAGACAGGGAATACCAACGCCCGGCCCCTATTTGTCTTTTCCCTCGGCAGGCTCTATGGCCTCCACAGGACAGATATCGGCACAAGCCCCGCAATCGGTGCACAGCTCGGGATCGATCACATATCTGTCTTCCCCCTCGCTGATCGCTTCAACAGGGCACTCGTCTTCACAACTTCCACACGCGATACACTCTTCAGTAATGAAATATGCCATTGTATACCACCCTCCGAACAAGTAAGTATTGAACCCATCAACAACCGTGAAATGATTCTTCTCTCAGTCAGACCCTCACGATCCTCACCCGGGAAGAAACTCTTCTCTATGAAAACCGCGAAGCATTACTGCACGCGGACTAATGGGGCATCTGATCAATCATATCCCCGGCAACGCTTCGCGCGAAAGAGGTGAGATCGGGTTTGAACCAGGTGTATTCCCTGGTGGCACAGTGATCCGCCTTCCACATGATCTGACCCGTCCGCGCCTCTATCAGCTCCATGCTGAATCCCGCCTTGGCGAGATTATCGTCTCCCTGCGTCGTATAGTTCCAGAAATTGACATCCACCACGAGGAAGGCATC
>CAZAST010000151.1:0-6274 GCA_964487805.1 uncultured Syntrophaceae bacterium | reverse complement strand
CCGTGAAAAAGATCAAAAAACGGGGAATCAATATCTACAACCAGCAGGTCTTTACCTACTACAACAGCCGGAAGTTTGAGACGGCTTTTCTGCGCAAAACGCTCAAGGCGTGCGGCATCGATCCCTACTACACATTCAACTGTCAGGGGAAGGGGGAGACCGTGGATTTCCGGGTTCCCATCTCGCGGATATTGCAGGAAAACAAGGAAGAAGCGCGACTTCTCCCCGGTCTGGTCAGGACGGATGAACCGGTCTTCAATGTGCCGAGGCTGGGGAAATCACATTTACGGGCCTGGCAGGATCACGAAGTCATCATGGTCTTGCCCGACGGCAGGAGGGTGTACCGGTTTTATTCATGGGAAACGAAGCTGACGACGGCCACGGACTATCTGTATACGGATGTATCTCTGTACGATTATTTTAAACGGCTGGAGGCGGACGGAGAGAATGTGAACGATTACCTCTCCATGCTGTATTATTTCTAGACAGGTGGCCGGCCTGCGCGGGAACCGGATCAGTCTGGTTCGGCAGAAGTGTCGGGGAGATACATGCCGGTCAGTTCCGCGCGTAACGCCTCACCGATCCGCAGGCCCCGATCGATAAAATCGGGACCGTAGCGCTTCCCCGTATCGGACCGGAAGGTCTCTCTGATGTTTCGCAGGGATTCGAATTCGGAAGGGAAATAGGGGAGCAGGGACGCAACGGAAACATTCCGCGATTCAGCGATATCCCAGAGCATCTCCGTAAAGTTATCAGGTCCCCATCGAAACTTGTCGGCGTCGTAGAGGGCGTCGGACAGGAGCTGCGCGTCCGGGTCGCCAAGAAGGATGCAGGGCTGAAAGGCCTCGTGGTTTCGTATGGCATCAACCACGGCACGCTGTTCCGTATCAGTCACCTCGAACCCCGTGAGGATTTCCTCCGCCTCATCGGCCCCCCGCCGGGCATGATCTTTCCCCGCTCTCCGTATGTCATGAAGTACCCCGGCCAGGTGTGCCAGCATGACCAGACGTTTCGACTGTGCCGAAGAGCCCCGTTCGATCAGGATGATCGCTCCCGCATCTATGGCAACCGTGCGGGAATGGGAGAGGCCGTGTCCGGATACATCCGCCCTTGCCGTCAGTATCTCGACGCAGGCCGCGACCATGGGACTGTTTGTAAAAAGACGGACGGATTCGTCGACAGGGGCCTTCTGCTCCCGGTAAAAGCGGGGAGTCCCGCAGGCTGCGGCTATTTGTTCGGAAAGAAGTTTCGCTTTCGAGAGATCTGCCGTATCCATCGGATCTTCCCCGATTTGTTATTTTTTCCCCACAAAGAGGAGTGGAAACACGATGTCGCTGACACAGCAGGGGATCACGACGGCAATGAACAGGAACACGAAGACAACGAGATAGGAAAGCCAGTTGATGGGACCGCCCACGGCCATAAGGACATGAAAGAGCGAGGCCCAGGTGCTCAGAAGGACATGCCCCGCGTGGGGGAACCTTGTAGAGGGGCGGAAATAGGCGATGGCGATCCCCAGCAGGGCCAACGGATTGATGAGCCACCATTTTTCGATAAAGCCGATGTGCAGCCCCCTGTTCGGCATATTAAGCATGAATTCGCCAAAATACGGTATCAGGGAATCGCTGATGGTGGCAATGCCGATGGAGCCGAAAAATCCGATGGCCAGGAGCGCCGGGAGCGAGCCGTCTTTCCTGTATGTCCGATACATGGACGCAGTGACCAGGGCGCTCAGAAGGACGTGAATCGGGTGGAGAATGTAGAAGGTGTTATAGGCTATATGCTGTGGAATATGCTGGAAAATAACCATCATCACCACGCCGGTCAGGGCGCCGAACAGGGTAAACGGGGCGTGGTGTTTTAATTCCTGTGCTATCCGGCTGATCATATTTTTTCTCATCACCAGGTTTTTACGGATGAAACCTCCGCCCGAGTATCGCAAATACAGAGGAGATGCAAGCCCTTTCGTGTGGGGTCAGAGGGAACGTGAAGTCTCGGGTTGCGCCCGTCTGGGGATGAGCATATAATCGATACGAGAAATAAGATCATACACCACAGGAGCGACACGCATCATGGAACAGTCTCATGGTTTCGAGATCATACGGGAACAGTACATCGACGAATTGAAAACGCAGGCGCGGTGGTACCGGCACGTGAAGACCGGCGCCGAACTGCTGTCAATGATCAATGATGACGAAAACAAGGTGTTCGGCATCACCTTCCGCACGCCGCCACGCGATTCCACCGGCGTCCCCCACATCTTGGAGCATTCCGTCCTCTGCGGTTCCCGCAAGTATCCGGTGAAGGAACCCTTTGTGGAAATACTGAAGGGCTCCCTCCAGACCTTCCTCAACGCCTTCACCTATCCCGACAAAACCTGCTACCCCGTGGCAAGCCAGAATCTTCAGGATTTTTATAATCTGATAGACGTCTATCTGGACGCGGTATTCTATCCGCGGATCACCCCTGAGATCTTTCAGCAGGAGGGATGGCATTATGAGATGGAAAACCCGGATGGGCCGCTGGTGTACAAAGGAGTGGTGTTCAACGAGATGAAGGGGGCGAACTCGTCCCCTGACCGGGTTCTGGCGGAATATTCGCAACAGGCCCTCTTCCCCGATACCACCTACGGGCTCGATTCCGGAGGTGACCCCGCGGTGATCCCCGAACTGACCTATGAACAATTCAGGGAGTTTCACCGGACCTACTATCATCCCTCCAACGCGCGGATTTTCTTTTCCGGCGATGACGACCCCGGGGAGCGGCTGCGGCTCATAGACGAATATCTGAAAGACTTTGAAAAGATAGAGATTGATTCAACGGTATCTCCCCAGTCACGCTTTGAAAAGCCCCGACGGATCGAGCGTTTGTATGCCTCCGCCGGCGATGAAGCCGGGAGCATGATGACCGTCAATTGGGTCCTGGGCGAAACGACCGATGCCGTCACGACCATGGCGCTCACCATCCTGGGATACATCCTCCTCGGCACCCCCGGCTCCCCCCTGCGCAAGGCTCTGATCGAATCGGGGCTGGGAGAGGACGTAACCGGCGGGGGCATGGAAGGGGAGCTCCGGCAGCTCTTTTTCTCCGTGGGGCTCAAGGGGATCAAGGCAGGGCAGGAGGACGCTGTCGAGACACTCATACTGGAGACCCTGAAACGCCTGGCAGATGACGGGATCGATCAGGGGGCGGTGGAGGCGGCCCTGAACACCATCGAGTTCAGCCTCCGTGAAAACAACACGGGGAGTTACCCTCGCGGTCTTGTGCTGATGCTGAGAGCGATGACGACCTGGCTGTATGACGGCGATCCCCTCGCGCTCCTCTCCTTTGAATCACTTCTGTCGGAGATCAAGGCTCGCGTCGGCAGGAAGCATCCATTTTTTGAGAAGTTGCTGGGGGAGTATTTTCTGGAAAATCCTCACCGCGCCACGGTTATCATCCGCCCGGACCCGGAGCTGGAACGGAAAACGGAGGCGACAGAAAAGGAACGGCTTCATGCCGTACGCCAATCGGTCGGCCCGGAGGGATTGCAGGGCATCATTGACAATACGATGCACCTTAAAAAGATGCAGGAAACGCCGGACACTCCCGACGCCCTGGCAACCATACCCTCTCTGCGAATCGCCGATCTGGAGAAACGGAACAGGACTATACCGATTGCCGTTCTGGACGAGGGAGAAACCAGGGTGCTGTATCACGACATAGCGACCAGCGGAATCGTGTATGCGGAAATCGGCCTGGATCTGCGCTCCCTGCCGCGACGCTATGTGCCGTATATGCCCCTGTTCAGCAGGGCCCTTCTGGAGATGGGCACGAAGGCTGAGGATTACGTTGCCCTGTCGCAGAGAATCGACCGGAAGACGGGGGGAATTCATCCCTCGCTCTTTGTGTCGGCCGTGAAGGACACGCACAGCGGGGCGGAGGCCCGGCTCTTCCTCTGCGGAAAGGCGATGGTGCCGCAGGCGGGAGACCTTTTCGATATCATCAGAGACATCCTGATGGATGTGAGGCTGGACAACCAGGGGCGGTTCAAACAGATGCTTCTGGAAGAAAAGGCCCGGCAGGAGCAGTCCCTGATCCCCGGCGGGCACCAGATTGTCAACCTGCGCCTGAGGGCGCACTTTAACGAGGCCGGCCGCCTGTCCGAACAGATGAACGGGGTCAGCTATCTCTTTTTCCTGCGCGACCTTGTCCGGCGGGTAGAGAAGGAATGGCCTGCCGTCCATGCCACCCTCGAGGAGATGAGGCGTTCCCTGGTCAACCGCGGGACCATGCTCTGTAACGTGACGGTCGATGAGGCGGGGTGGGAACAGGCGCGGCCGCGTCTCACCGCTTTTCTCGACGCATTACCATCCGAATCGCCCGTTACGGGGACCGATCCCGCCGCACCGCTCGCCGCGGAGATGGAAATCCCCGGGCATGAAGGGCTCATCGTCCCCTCTCAGATCAATTATGTGGGGAAGGGATCTGATCTGTACCAGGCAGGATATACCTATCACGGCTCTGCCCGGGTCATTACCCGGTATCTCCGCGCGTCCTGGTTGTGGGATCAGGTGCGGGTGCGGGGGGGTGCGTATGGCGCCTTCTGTAATTTTGATAAATTCTCCGGCGTGCTGACCTTCCTGTCCTATCGTGATCCGAATCTCCTGAAAACCATAGAGGCCTTTGACGGAACAGCCGGATTCCTGAGAAACTCGCCGCTGAGCGGCGATGAACTGCGCAAGGGAATCATCGGCGCCATCGGCGATATGGATGCCTATATGTTTCCCGATGCCAAGGGATATACCTCCATGGTCCGGTACCTGATCGGGAATACCGACGAGGATATCCAGCAGGTGCGTGACGAGATTTTTGCCACCACACAGGAAGACTTCAGGCGCTTCGCCGACGTTCTGGACGCGGTGAAAGAACGCGCACTGGTGAAGGTTCTGGGTTCAGAAGGTGCCATCAGGGAAGCCGCCGAAGGCGTTATCCCCGCGCTGACGGAACTGAAAGTACTGTAGCCCGTACCGGAAATCGCGCACGCGCGAGGCTTAAAGCTATGCCCGGCAGAAGAAGGATTCCCTATTTTTGTCTTGAAAAAGAACGTTCTTTGCGATATCACCAACACACATAACGGGCGGTTAACTCAGCGGGAGAGTGCTACCTTCACACGGTAGAAGTCACTGGTTCAAATCCAGTACCGCCTACCAATAGACTCTTTACATTCCGGGGTGTTAGCGATTTAGCTACCCCCGGATTTTTTTGAGATCCCCACCTACTTCTTGGCCCGTACCAACAATACCGGAAGGGCACCACCCCGTAACACCTTGTCAGCTACACTCCCAAATGCAAAGCGACCCAGCCCTGATCTTCCGTGAGTGGACATGGCAACAAGATCACATTTCAGCTCTTGTTCAGCCTTAATGATCTCTTCAGCAGGGTTTTCGCCAACAAAAATCTGGCTCTCAACCTCTGCGCCACTTTCCTGCAGAGTCTTTGATGCTCGAGAGAGATACTTGAGGATTTTCTGTTTCATCTGCTCTATCTCCTCGGGGGTGTAGTGAAGAACCACAGGGAGTTCCGCTTCTCCTTGCACATCAATCACATGGGTAAGATTGTTTATGACATGGAGTAGTACAACCGTTACTTTTCTTTTTGGATTCATATCGGCGAGAAACGAACTAACGTATTTCAACGCCGCTTCACCAAAACTTGATCCGTCCAACGGTACTAAAATTCGTTCAGCCATGATGCACCTCCTGTTTCAGGTCGGGCTTACCTCACACGCCTGTTTGTTGGATGTTAGCTGTGCGATAAGAGTAACAATATAATTGGATATTATCAAGAGATTTAAAGGCGAAACTCTCAAGCGGTAATAATCGATTGTGTACCCAAACAATTCTGAGACTTTTTAAGGGAATGGTGCAAGATTGACGAAAGGATAGGCACGGCAATATCCGTTATGACTGTTCCCGCGAGCTTCTTCCTGAAGCCGGTAAAACCCAGAGTGAAGAAATAGCAAAAGAAAGGCTTGAAAATCCGGAAGAAGATCTTTTTTGCTGCTGTTGGGCACATTATCCATAATATACCAACTTGTCTCAAGCGGCATATGACCACAAAATGCCAAGTGTCAAAGGTTCATTTTACTTAATATTTCAGCACTTTTTCTTTGCATTCTTGTTACGAAAGAGCGATAATCCTTGAGGAAATTGGGAGAAACCAAGTTGGTATATTAATTGTTGGGTGAAGGAATAATGAATATGAAACAGGCAAAGGGTCCCCAATTCATACG
>CAZAST010000150.1:2092-6283 GCA_964487805.1 uncultured Syntrophaceae bacterium | reverse complement strand
CTCATGAAGCACTTCCTTAGGTAAAGCTCCATTTCCTATGTTGTCAATTGCGGAAATCAATAACATGACTGATTTTTCAAGAGCTAACGCTGCGATTGCTGTTAATCCATAGTTTGCAAACATGGTCTTCAACCCCGGACGCGAAAAATCCAATCCTTCAACCTTCATATTGGTTCTCCATGACTGTATAACAGTATCAATAGATGGAAGATTTTACATGATATTGCTGTTATAGCATGGAATGAATTCCATCTATTCTTATATTAAGCCTGGATTGACGGAAAATAACCGCTTGATTTTTCCATTTTGCTACCATAGGCCACGATATCATGGAAAACAAGGAAAAACTGAGACCGGCTCAGCAGTTACGGCAGTACGGAACATCTGGGTGATATGTGGAATGGGGAGATTGAACCATCTGATACTGAAAACTGCTTCCCCCATACGCCGAACTGGTGCAATTCGCCGTCCTATGCGCAGGCAAAGACGCTGGCGAACCGGATGTGATGGAGAAGAACAGAATAATAGACGGTGAATACTGAGAACAGCCCCACCACTGAAACGGGATGCCGCCGGTAGCGCCAGATGAGGGTGAGACCGAGGGACACGAGGGCAATCTTCACAAGGGCGAAAAGAAAGGGGCTGTTATGAAGCAGGTGTTCCATGAGGATGTTGATCTCTCGCATCAGCCCCAGCCGTGCCCAGGCCAGGGTGAAAAACAGATCCAGCAGATTCATGACGACGATGGCTATGATGATTCCATTGAGCCATCGGATCTGCTGCGGAGTTCCCAGGGAGATGGTCTGTCGCGCCACGGGTAGTTTCCTCTTCATGTCGCTGGCTTATGCCTTCGTCATATAATCGGCTCTGCCTTCTCTGTCAATCGATTTTTCAATCCCTTCCTGACCGTTTTCCCTGAGCCTTCGAAACTGCCTCATTCTCCGGAACCATGTCCTATCTTACATGGGGCGGGTAAGAATCGCGGCCACAGGGGTGACAGGCGATGATGGTTGATATTTCCGGCGGCCCTTCCATCAGCCGATATCCTTCTTCAATTCACCCATGCGGAGGGAGATTGCTTGCAATGCGGTATCGATCTGTTCCAACTCCCGGATTGCCTTCTCCTTGATTGTGTGTTCCCTGTCGAGCGAATCGGCCATGGTGGAAATATCAATGGTGAAGACGTGAAAGCGGTCGAGGAGCATTTCGTTCAGGATTTTAGGAGCTTCATCGATAAGTCTGAACAGGTAGGACATCTTGAGATTTTCTTTGTAGTTGTTCAGGCTGGACAGTATGGAGTGAGTCATTTCTTTCTTGATTCTCTGGACCCCATCCCTGAGCGCGAGTATCTGTCCTCCTCTTTCATTTTGAATGTTCCTTTTCAATAGTTTCTTTATCAGTTTTACCAGATTGTAATAGGTGAGCCGCATGATGGCTTCGGTGCGGACTTTCGCGGTGTACTGGAGCGACGAAACGAGCTGGGGAACAGCGCATTTGATTCTTTTTTTCAGGGTTTCCAGGTTTATGGAATATGTCTCATCAAATGGAGATTTGCTGGATGACAGGCCGATATGCTCCAGGGCCTCTTCGTAATCGTGAAGCGCATGTTTCATGAGAGAATCGTAGGTCCGGGCCGCATCGGCAAGAAAGGCCTCAATTTTTTCTTCTTCGTACCGAGTGAATTGTACCAGTTGGGGGTTGATGACTTCGGCCATGAAGAAATCGAGACTGTGCTTGAAATCCTTGAATATCACGTATAACGTTTCGGAGAAGCCAATTTCATTGATATCGTTTTCGCGCGCCCGGTAGTCGACGGGATAGTTGTTTATGTGCCCCCGGATCTCCCTGACCACTTCTCCGCTGCGGATGTCGAAGAAATTATCCGCGGTTTTCCATACGTCCAGCTTTGTTTTCCTGGATTCTGCGTCGATTGCTTTTCCTATGTGCAGTATCAGCTTGTATAGGTGCGCCTGCACGTCTTTTATTTCCTCGATGGCCTTCAAGGCGCCTTCGGTGTCTCTGGTAAGAATGTTATGATTGATTTTGACCCAGTCGTGGAGTCCGGATTCCATAAGCCCGAATCGCTCAAAATGATTTTTCAACAGGAGGTTGAACCGGTCGCGGGTAAGGGTTTCGCCGAAAAAGGTGAGAAATCGAACGGTTTCCTCGCCTGAAAACGCGCTCAGTTCCGCTTCCTCTTCCCACTGTGACGCCCGGAGCGTATTTTTATCGGACGCGCTTTCCCCCATGTGTTTAATAAGATTGAAGAGGGCGGAGAAGGTGAATATCCGCGGTTCCGGTTTGATTACCGATATCTCTTCTCTGATTCTGTTGACGAGAGAGGTGAGATCGCCCAGGGACTCATGTTCGTTGAGATCGGCATTGACGATAAAGTAGATGTTTTCCATGAGACCCATTTTCTTGATTGTGGAAAGAAATTTTATGTCCGCCTCCCGTACGCCGGTCCTGCTGCTCAAGACGTACAGTATCAGATGGGTTCCCATGAGATAGTTTTGAATCATCGCAAGGTGGAGCGGGTTGGGAGAGTCGCTTCCCTGGCAGTCCGCGATTTCGATGTTGTCGTCGAGAGTGTTGACTCCGGGGATCTGTATCTCGAGATCTTTCAGATATACCGCCAGAGAATCATCGCCCACAAAGCGCTTATGCTCGTCGAACTCGCTTCCTTCGAATCTTCGAATCTCGCCGCCCTGCGAGAGTGTTGTTCTTATCCGTTCATAGCCCTTCAGGTAAGAGGTCAGCAAAACGCCGTTGGCGTCGAACGTCCCCTGCCGGATGCGTTTCTCGGCGCTCAGGGAATTGAGGGCCTTTTCCAGTTCGGTCCTGTCTTCCTCCCGCCTGATGTCGAATTGACGGTCATCGGAATACTGCTGGAGGGATGGGAAAAGAATCATCGCCTCTCTCATCTCGGCGTTCGCCTCTTCCCATGTCTTGAAAAAAAGAGATGCTCTCAGGGTGGGGCCCTTTCGTATCTTTGTGACGATCGAGGTGACAACCCCGGCGCCGCGCTTCAGATAATCCCCCCCGAGAAAAGCGTTTACAAAGGTGCTCTTCCCCGATTTTATGGCTCCGACGACGGCGATTTTTACCGTGTCTTCATTCATCTGATCGTGTATGAAACGGCCTGTCTCTTCCCATTTATCGAAAGGGGGGGGTGATATTCCCTGAATCGCCTGCGCCGTATTCAGAAGAGACGAGAATTCATCGGTGACCTGAAGGAAGCTGGTTTTGATAGTGTTAAAGGTGTCCATGCCGGGATAGTCTGTTTTCCTTGTCTGGTTCAGTGTCGCTTGAACATTGTAACAGCCGCAGTGCAGGAAGCCGGTTTCACCGCCGCGGGTGACTTATTGAGGCCGGCGGCGGAATCTGGCATCATCCTGTTGACGGTGTCTGTGTGAGTTTTGTCCTTATACCCTTCCTATGCGTGCCGCACGGAGACTTTTTCGGTGATACGAAGATCGGCGATGGGTACGACTCCAACTGATAGATTTCGCGTCATTATAGCTTTTCTCTCGGAATTTCGAAAGGAGTTTTTCCGTTCTCAAATCTTTGACAAGCCGCAATCCCGGAGTTAGAAGGGCAACAAGTTTTTGATCCTGCCGTCTTTGTATGTGCTTGTGATCTGGTGTGATCTCATGATAACAAAGCACACGCTTCATCTATCAGGAGAAACGGAACAGGACGAAAGAAACATGACGGACAAAGACTATTTTTTGCATCTGGAGAACCCCCATGCACTATCCGTTGACGAGGTTCTCGCAGGGTTAAAGTCAACGCCTGAGGGACTTTCATCGGATGAGGCCGGCACGCGTCTTGATGCGCACGGGCCGAACCGGTTGCCGGCGGCGGAGAAGGAAGGTTTTCTCAAACGCTTTTTCAAACACTTCCACGATCTTCTCATCTATGTTCTCATCGCCGCAGCCGCCATCACGGCGGCGCTCCGGCACTGGATCGATACCGGCGTGATCCTCGCTGTGGTCGTCATCAACGCCATTATCGGATTTATTCAGGAGGGTAAGGCGGAGCAGGCTCTGGAAGGCATCCGCAAGATGCTCTCTCTTCATGCCCATGTCCGCCGGGATGGTGAGTGGATCGAGATTGAAGCCGACGAACTGGTCCCCGGCGATGTCGTTCGGCTGCGCTCCGGAGACCGTGTGCCCGCTGATATGCGGC
>CAZAST010000150.1:0-2082 GCA_964487805.1 uncultured Syntrophaceae bacterium | reverse complement strand
GCCCACCGAGAAAAGGACCGAACCCGGCCCGGCTGACGCCGGCATCGGAGACCGGCACAGCATGGCGTTTTCCGGCACGATCGTCGCCGCCGGTCGCGGCGTGGGGGTTCTGACCGCCACAGGCGCGGCAACGGAACTGGGCCGCATCAACAAGATGATCGCCAACGTGGAACAACTGGCGACACCGCTCACGCGGCAGATGAACCGGCTCGGCAGAATTCTTTCCTTCGCAATTGTCGGTATGGCCGCGGTGATGTGGCTCGTCGGATGGTTTATGCACGACTTCAGCGTCCCCGATCTGTTCTTTGCAGCTATCGGGTTTGCCGTAGCCGCCATACCCGAGGGACTGCCTGCCATTCTCACCATCACGCTCGCCCTCGGCGTACAGCGCATGGCCAATCGCAATGCCATCACCCGCAAGCTGAATGCGGTCGAGACGCTCGGCTCAGTCACCGTCATCTGTTCCGATAAAACAGGAACACTTACCCGCAATGAAATGACCGTGCGTCACGTTGTCTTGCGAGCCGGGCAATACGACGTGAAAGGCACAGGCTATGCGCCCGAAGGAAAGATCACACATGACACAAAAGAGGCTTCGCTCGAAGAGCACCCAGGCCTGTATGATTTGATTGAGGTTATGGCCGTCTGTAACGACTCGGAAATATTGGAAGAAGAGGGAAGATGGAAAGTCACCGGCGAACCGACGGAAGGCGCCCTGCACACGCTTGCCCGCAAGACTCAATTTGACGGAAAGGGCTACGAACGTGTTGCCGCGATTCCGTTCGAGTCCGAAAACAAGTTCATGGCCACCCTCAATCGTATCCCCGATGGCGGCGCGCGCATCTTCTGTAAAGGCGCGCCGGATCGCCTTCTCGACCGCTGCGAAAAAGAACGGACAACGGATCACGGCACGGGGCCGCTTGATCGTGCGTTCTGGGAAAAACAGATCGAAGAACTCGGCACGCAGGGGCTGCGCGTTCTTGCCGCCGCCGCCCGCGAAATGGACGGAAACAAGAGCAGGCTCGCGATTGAAGATCTCGAGCAGGATATGGTGTTCATCGGCATTGTGGGGATTATTGACCCGCCCCGTCCCGAAGCCGTTGAAGCCATCAAGGTCTGCCACCAGGCCGGAATCCGTGTGAAGATGATCACCGGCGACCACGCGGGCACGGCAAAAGCCATCGGCAGAGAAATGGGGATCGGCGACGGCGGGTACGCCGTCACCGGCGCGGAACTGGAGGAGGCTTCGGATGAAGACCTCCGGCGCATCGTCCGCGACAATGACATCTTCGCCCGAACAAGTCCCGAGCACAAATTGCGCTTGGTGAAGGCGTTGCAGGCCAATAACGATGTGGTCGCAATGACCGGGGATGGCGTCAACGATGCGGCTGCTCTCAAGCGCGCCGATGTCGGCATTGCGATGGGCATTAAGGGCACCGAAGCGACAAAGGAGGCCGCCGATATTGTTCTGGCGGACGACAACTTCACATCCATCGAACGCGCCGTGGAGGAAGGCCGCACCATTTACGACAACCTTCGCAAAGCCATTCTGTTCATTCTTCCCACGAACGGCGCGGAGGGATTGGTCATTCTCGCCGCCGTTGTCTTCGGCTTTATGCTTCCCATCACCCCGGTGCAGATTCTGTGGGTGAACATGGTCACTGCCGTTACGCTGGCACTGGCACTGGCATTCGAACCGGCCGAACCCGGTGTGATGCATCGGCTGCCCCGCAAACCGGGCGGGCCGATCCTTGACGCGGCCTTTCTGCGGCGCATCGGATTTGTTTCCGTACTGATCGGCGGCGCAACGATTGCCGTGTTCCTGATCGAGAAACATATCGGCATGCCGCTTGAACTCGCGCGCACACTGGCGGTGAATACGCTGGTGTGCGGACAGGCTGTCTACCTCTTTAACAGCCGATACCTCCACGAATCGAGCCTGCGCATGGAGCGGTTGTTTGCCAATCGCATGGCATGGGTAGCGGTCGGCGTGCTGGCGGTTCTGCAACTGACATTTGTCTACGCCCCATTCATGCAGCGGTGGTTTGGTTCGGCATCGCCCGAACTGCGCCATTGGTTGAT
>CAZAST010000149.1:0-6286 GCA_964487805.1 uncultured Syntrophaceae bacterium | reverse complement strand
GGAATGACCATGGCAAGCGAGGCAACCGTCACGGCGGAACTGGGTCTCTCCTACGCCGCCATCTGCTCCGTTGATAACTATGGTCACGGCCTCGCAGCAGAACCCTTGTCTTCGGAAAAAATCGCGCAGGCCGCCCGCAGAAATATGAGCGCTATTCTTAAAATTGTGACTGCTTATATGCACGGGCTGTCCGGCGACGGAAAAAAGAGATAATCTACATACAACATGCATACATCTGACCACTTGTAAAGACCGGGGGAGGGATTATGGCCTGATCATCGAAAGCCCTGTTTCTCAAAGAGAGCTGGGGTTTTGTTTTTTGTGAGAATTACTGCGGCAAGATCGCTAAGGTTGATTTTTATACAGAAACCATGATCACTTTTAACCAAAAAAGATGAAAGATATCATTGCGTTCAATAGAGCGGAGATTCTCAGTATATTGGAAAATAAAGACATAAATGTCCCTCCGCGAAATGAGGGGCGAACCACTGAAAATTGTGAAATATGGTCTATTTGCCATTTGCTGGCAACATTAGTAAAGTATGATAGGCTTGATTTCCCAATTCGACTGACAAAGAGGGAAAGACCCGATTTCCTTCTTGTGTCTGGAGACCGACACATCGGCATTGAAGTTACGGAAGCTATAAACCCAGAGTATGCGAAAGCAACCACGTTGCCCGAAGCAGACATTGAAGGCGCTACTATTGATCCTTCGCTGTTCAAGTGGGGGACCCCACCGAGGAAGCTTCACCAGCTTCGTTCGATCGTTTCTCGAAAGAAACTCACTGGAATGGGCTGGGAAGGCACTAGCGTTGAAAGCGAATATGCTGAAGCCATATTCGATGTTGTTACCTCAAAGACGGCAAAGCTACTGAGAAAAGGGTTTGAAAGGTTCACCGAGAACTGGCTCGTGATCTATTGTAACCTCACCCTTCCTGCACTTGAGCTTGAGGACGCAAACGAGTTCTTTGCGGAAAAAGCCGCTAATTATTGGCGAGATAGCTTATTTTCTGCCGTGTTTGTGGAAGAAGGGAATAGTATTATATGTTATTCCCTGGACGGAACAGTGATTTTGGGGTTGGAAGATCTGTGGAAAGCTTACTAACCTGTCGCTAGAGCCAATCGTGACCTCGTGGCCTCATCGAATCAAATTTTCCTTGAGCATGCGTTTCCTGCATGTTTAATCATTGATTTTCAATTCAGATATGTTCCGACAAGACGTGAAACGTATCGCGCGATCGGCACACAAGCTGTCAGGCCCGGCGATTCGATTCCGATCAGGTTGATCAGACCGGGATAGCCCGTCGCGCTTTCTTCGGTGATGACGAAGTCCCGGTAGGGGTCGCCCGGTCCCTGGAGCTTCGGGCGGATGCCGCTCGTGTCTGGCTGAATCTGTTCACGTCCCACACCGGGGAGATACTTCCTTACGGATTCCCAGAAGGCGTCCCCCTTCTTCTCGTCAACAGTATAATCCAGCTCTGTTACGTATTCGGTGTCCGGTCCGAACCGCACCATCCCGGCCAGGTCGAGGGTGGCGTGAACACCGAGCCCCACCTGTTCCGCCGGGGGCACCGGATAGACGAGGTGTGAAAGTTTCGGAGACGGGGAGGCCGAAAAATAGTCCCCTTTGCAGTATTTAAGCCGGTAATCCCTCTTGTCTATGTCGATCCCCGCCAATGAGGCAACGCGGTCGGCATGCAACCCGGCACAGTTGATAAGCGCCCGTGTATTGAAGGAATACTCTCCACCGTTTACCTGCACATTATACGTACCGTTCGATTGTTCAATCCCGGTGACCTCGGAGCGGAAGACGATGATGGCGCCCTCGGACCGCGCCTTGAGATAAAATGCCGTCATCAGGGCGTACGCATCGATGATACCCGTGGAAGGGGAGAAGAGGGCATCGCGGGCGCTCACCTCCGGCTCCATCGTCCAGAGCTGTTTCTGCGAAACCCAGGAGAGGCCGTCGACACCGTTCATCTCCGCCCGTTCACGGATCTTTTGGAGTTCGGCACTCTCCGTATCGTCGGCGGCCACGATCAGCTTTCCTGTTTTTCTGTGGGGGATTCCCCGCTCTTCGCAGAGCCGGTACAGCAGACGGTTTCCCTCCCTGCAGAAGTCCGCCTTCAGAAACCCGGCGGGGTAGTATATCCCGGCGTGTATGACCCCGCTGTGCCGGCTGCTTGTCTCCATACCGTAGTTCGGGTTCTTTTCCAGCAACAGGACGTGTTCGTACTGCCCGGCGAGCTCTTCCGCGACGGCAAGGCCGACTACACCGGCGCCGATGATCGTGATGTCAAACCTGTCATGAATCGTTGTGGCCATGGGGATGATAGTAGCGCTCTTGCCGCTGAGATGTCAGGACGTGAAAGGGTTATAGGCGCAGAGAGGTTCTTCCGCCAGGTAATTGCCCGTCTGTTCGTAAGCGCGGGCGCGGCATCCGCCGCACACCTTCAGGAATTCGCAGCGTCCGCACTTTCCCTCATATTTCCCCAGATCTCTGAGGTCATTGAATATCTTTGAATGGTTCCATATCTCCTCAAATCCCGTTTCCGTGATCCGGCCGCAATCGATTTCGAGGAACCCACAGGGCTGTACCTGCCCGGTGTGGGAAATAAAACAGAAGGAGCTTCCTCCCAGGCATCCTCTGGTCATGGTATGCAGGGGGTTTTCTGTTGCCCGTGGTTGGTCCCGTTTCTCCTTCTTTCGCTGATGAAAGATACGGTAAAACTGCGGGGCGCAGGTGGCCTTGAGTTGAATGGGGGAGGCAAACCCCTGTTCGTAGAACCAGCCGAGGGCTTTATCGTACTCGTCAGCCGATATCTCCTGATCCGCCATTTCCCTGCCCCGTCCCGTGGGAACCAGAAGAAAGATATGATGAGCAGCCGCCTCGAGCCGGATTGCCAGGTCGAAGATCTCTTGCATCTGATGCAGATTGCGGCGGGTAATGGTGGTGTTGATCTGAAATTCCATGCCCGCCCGCCTGAAGGCGTCGATCCCCGCCATCGCCCCCTCGAAGGCGCCGGAAACGCCGCGGAAGGAATCGTGACTTTCGGCATCGTGACCGTCGATGCTGACACTGACGCGCCGTATCCCGGCTTCGATGGATTTTCGCGCGAGCTCTTCGGTAACGAGCGTCCCGTTGGTCGCGAGGACCATCCGGAGACCTTTTTGAGTCCCGTAAGAGGCGATTTCGAATATATCGCCGCGGAAGTACGGTTCTCCTCCGGTCAGGATGATCACGGGGAAACTGAAGGCGGCGATTTCATCGATGAGCTTCAGACAGCGCGCCGTGTCCAGTTCACCTTCATAGGGGCCGTATTTCGACGACGCCCGGCAGTGCATGCACGAAAGGTTGCATCCCCGTGTCACTTCCCAGGCGATCATGCGGAGGGAATGGGGAAGAATGAGAGATTGTTGAGAAGCCATGTGTCTATCCCGCCGAAGCCGTTCAGCGCAGCAGCTCAGCCGCCTCCTGCGCGAAGTAGGTGATGATGATATCCGCCCCGGCCCGCTTGATCGACACCAGAGACTCCATCATGGCCCGTTTTCCATCGAGCCAGCCCTGCGCATCAGCCGCCTTGATCATGGCAAATTCGCCGCTCACGTTGTAGGCCGCCACGGGGAGATCGAATTCGTCCTTCGCTAAGCGTATGATATCGAGGTAGGGAAGGGCGGGTTTTACCATGATGATATCCGCCCCCTCTTCCACATCGAGGGCGATCTCCCTGATAGCCTCCCGGCTGTTGGGAGGATCCATCTGATAGGATGTTCTGTCACCGAACTGGGGAGCCCCCTCCGCCGCGTCCCTGAAGGGACCGTAAAAGCAGGATGCGTACTTGGCCGCATAGGCCATGATGGGAATATCACTGAAGCCCTCCTCATCGAGGGTGTCGCGGATCGCCAGCACCTGTCCGTCCATCATCGCCGACGGGGCCACCATATCGGCTCCGGCAACCGCGTGAGACAGGGCCGTCCGGGCGAGAAGTTCCAGTGTGGCGTCGTTATCCACCTGCTCGCCGTCGAGGACTCCGCAGTGGCCGTGGCTCGTGTATTCGCAGAGGCATACATCCGTAATAACCAGGATATCCGGCACATCATCTTTGATCCGCCGAACAGCCCTCTGGATAATGCCATCCTCGGCCCAGGCGCCGGAGCCCTCTTCGTCTTTTGTCTCCGGTATCCCGAAGAGGATGACCGCGGGAATTTTCAGGTTGCGGATCTTTTTTGTCTCCTCAACAAGGTCGTCAACGGATAACTGAAAGTGCCCCGGCATGGAGGGTATCGGTTTTTTCACTCCGTCACCGTGGGTCACAAAGAGGGGGCAGACAAGGTCATCTACCGACAGAGTGGTTTCCCGGACCATCCTCCGGAGATTTGTGTTTTTTCTCAGCCGTCTGAGACGGTAATCAGGAAAGTTCATATGGCACCTCGTATCTCATCTTCAGTCAGGTAACAGGCCGGGTCGGGACCCCAGATATCGCCCGTCGCCGCCTCGGCCCGGGCGCGGAAGTTGCCCCCGCACACATCGAGCCAGCGGCATTCGGCGCACCGCCCTGTTACGTATCGTTTCTTATCCTTCAGCTTGGCCATCAGTTCGTTGGAGGTATCCTTCCAGATCTCGCTGAAGGGACGTTTCCTCACGTTCCCGAAGGAGATCTCCCGCCAGAACTGATCCGCGTGTACCTCGCCGTCCCAGCTTACACACCCGATCCCACGCCCTGAGCTGTTCCCTTCGTTCATCTTCAGAAGCGTCAGCACCTCGGCCGCCCGTTCGGGGTCCTCTCGGAGAAGACGCAGGTAAAGGTACGGTCCGTCGGCGTGGTTGTCCACGGTCAGGATCTCCTTGGGCAGTCCCCTGTCGAAGAGGTCGCGCGTCCGGTCCATGATCAGATCCACGACCTCTCTCGTCCGATCATGGGGCAGGTCGCTGTTCATCAGGGCGGAGCCGCGCCCCGAATAGACCAGGTGATAAAAACAGGCCCGGGGGATGTTTTTCTGCTCGATGAAATCGAAGATCGCGGGGATCTCGCCGCTGTTCTCTCCCGTTATGGTAAAACGGACTCCCACCTTGATCCCGGCCTCCTGGCAGTATCGAATGCCTTTCACGGCGGCATCGAAGGCCCCCGGCACCCCCCGGAACCGGTCATGGATCTCCCCCACGCCATCCAGGCTGATACCCATATAGGAGAGACCTATCTTCGCGAATACGGCGGCTCTTTCCTTTGTGATGAGCGTTCCGTTCGTCGAGATGACCGCCCGCATCCCGCTCTCCACGGCGAAACGGACGAGCTCAGGCAGGTCTTCCCGCATCAGCGGCTCCCCTCCGGAAAAGAGGAGGACCGGAGATCCGAAAGAGGCAAGGTCCGCTATCAACGCCTTCCCTTCTTCGGTGCTCAACTCGTCGCTGTACCTTCTGTTCTGAGAGCTCGAATAACAGTGGACACACTTCAGGTTGCACCGTCGGGTAGCGTTCCACACTACCACCGGCCGTTTATCGCTGGAAAACTGGAGGAGATGTGAGGGAAGCCGGTCCGATTGCGCTCCGTAGCGGAGGACATCGGAGGGCTCGACTCCCCCGCAGTATAGTTTCGAGATTCCTATCATTTCCTTGTATACATTACCTCTGTTTCACGTGTGCTTCTATCGCTTCGACCAGGCCGGAGATCGAGTAGGGCCCCTGCATGATATCGACCCGAAGTCCCGCCTTTTTGCACGCTTCCTCCGTCACGGGACCGATACATGCAATCCTGACGTGATCCGGGATTGCCTCTTTCCCCCCAACCATATCCATAAAATTGTACACGGTGGACGGGCTGGTAAAGGTGAGGACGTCCACGGTTCTTTGCTCCATCAGTTCCCGCATCTCCGATCCATCCCCGCTGGGGGTTACCGTCCGGTACGCAACCGCCACATCCACCCGGGCACCCATTGCCGCGAGACCCTCGGGGATCACATCCCCGGCAATCTCGGCGCGCGGCAGAAGAATCTTTGTGTCCCTGATGTCCCGTTTCTTGAATGCCCCGACCACTCCCTCTGACAGATACTCCTCGGGGACGAGGTCCACGGGAATGTGGTATCCCTCCACACAGGCGCGGGTGGCGGGACCGATGGTGCAGATACTGATCCCCTTGAGGTTGCGGATGTCGCCCCGCAGGGCGGAAAAACGTTCAAAAAAGGACCGAACCCCGTTCGCGCTGGTAAAGACGATCCAGTCATACTGTTCTATATCCGCAATGGCTCTGTCGAGATCGCTATAGTCGGCCGGAGGGACAATCTCGATCGT
>CAZAST010000148.1:3927-6291 GCA_964487805.1 uncultured Syntrophaceae bacterium | reverse complement strand
ATGCCTGCCGCGCCGAAAACAGCTCCTGAGGACAGATCCGCTCCGTTTTACGAATGGGGGTCACTCATTATCTCCCCTGAAACCGGGAATAACTTGACATCATAGCGGGCATCCCATAGAAGAGGCTGTATTGATGGACATGTTTCACCAACAGCTTCGAGGATGTTATACATGATACTGGAACAGACCGGAAAGATATGCGACGGATTGTATGGAACGGGGTATCATTTTATCCCCGCCTTCCTCCTCACAAGCCCGATGCCTGTCCTCTTCGACGCGGGAGTCGCGGCCATGGGACCTCGGTATCTCAAAGACATGGAAACCATTCTGGGATCGGCAGATGCGTTGCGATATCTTCTCCTGACGCACTCGCACTACGACCACTGCGGAGCCGCTACCTTCCTCAAGGAACAGATACCATCCCTCAGGATCGGCGCTGACGCCCACGCAGCGAAGGTGCTCCAAAAACCGAGTGCCGTACAGCTGATACGCGCGTTGAACGACAACTTCGCCCATATCTTCAGGGATGTCATCGGAACCGACCACATCCCTTTCGACCCGGTGGTGGTTGATATGATTCTAAAGGAGGGTGACGAACTGGATCTCGGGGGCGGATGGTCAGTGCGGATTATCGCCACGCCCGGACATACGAGAGACTCTCTGGCCTACTACATTCCGAAGATCAAAGCCCTGATCGCTGGGGAAGCCGGTGGCTATGTCCATAATGGAGGCATACAGCCAGAATTTTCATCCAGTTACAATGACTACGTGACCTCGCTCCACAAGTTGGCGGCCCTGGATGTGGAGATCCTGGCGCTGGCCCATCAACGTATCCTGACCGGGGAGGACGCCGACGCGTATCTGAAGGACTCCCTCTCCGCCACCGTTTTCTTCAAAAACCGGATCGAGGAATACCTGGACCGCTTCAACGGCGACAGAGAAAAGACCGTGAAAGCCATCGCGGCGGAGGACTACGACGACACGGTGCAGACACAGCAGGACAAAAAATCGTTTCTGCTGAATCTGGAGGCGAAGGTCAGGGTTGTGGCCGATGGAAGATGAGATTTCTCCTTGCCATAACGGGGATAATCCCCTATAAGGTTCCTGCCCGGGGAGAACGCCCCGGAAGGCCGGTATAAACTGAATCTCAGGGAAAGGAGATTGGAGAGTGAATATTCTGATTTTTGGACCGAACGGAAGCGGCAAGGGCACGCAGGGCGCGATCGTCCAGAAGAAGTTTAACGTCCCTCACATCGAAACAGGCGTTATCTTCAGGGAGAACATCTCGAAGGGAACGAAGCTCGGCACACAAGCGAAGTCCTATATCGACCGGGGCGAGCTGGTCCCCGACGAGATCACCGTCCCCATGATCCTGAACCGCCTGAAAGAGGAGAAGAACGGCTGGCTCCTGGACGGCTTCCCTCGGAACCTGGCGCAGGCTGAGGCCCTCTACGAAGCGCTGCAGAAGGAAGGGATCACGCTGGACTACGTCATCGAGATCATCCTCGACCGGCAGACTTCCAAGAACCGGATCATGGGCCGGAGGCTCTGCGCAAACGACAACAACCACCCGAACAATATCTACATCGACGCCATCAAGCCGGCGGAGAAGGACGGCGGCTTCGTCTGCCGCGTCTGCGGCGGTAAGCTCAGCGCCCGTGCCGACGACCAGGACGAGGCGGCGATCGGCAAGCGGCACGACATCTACTACGATGACAAGACGGGAACCACCGCCGCGATCAACTACTTCAAGGAGCGGGTGACGGTGATCGGGGTCGACGGCCGCCCCGGCGTCAAAGAGGTAAGCGAGGAGCTGCTCAAAAAATTGGGATAGCAAAAACACGGAGAAGATTGTATACAGGCCTTCCCATTCCCAATGGGAAGGCTTTTTCTTTACTATGAAGAGTATTCGAAATTTCAGCATCATAGCCCATATCGATCACGGCAAGTCCACCCTGGCTGACCGGATGATCCAGCGCAGTGGTGTGGTCGACGCCCGCAATTTCAAGGACCAGTTCCTCGACAACATGGACATCGAGCGCGAACGGGGGATTACCATCAAAAGCCAGGCCATCACCCTCCCCTACAGGAGCAGGGACGGCGGAGAGTACACGCTTAATCTGATCGATACCCCGGGCCACGTTGATTTCTCCTACGAGGTCTCACGATCCCTCACCGCCTGCGAAGGAGTCCTCCTCCTGATCGACGCCGTTCAGGGGGTCCAGGCCCAGACGGTGGCGAATCTGTACATGGCCATGGATCACGACCTGGAGATCATCCCGGTAATCAACAAGATCGACCTGCCGGCGGCAGACGTTGAGCGGGTCATGGAACAGATCGATTCGGAACTGGGGCTTGATCCAT
>CAZAST010000148.1:0-3917 GCA_964487805.1 uncultured Syntrophaceae bacterium | reverse complement strand
CCATACGCGGCCCTGACCTGTTCCGCCAAGGAGGGGACGGGGGTCGAAGAGATCATGGAGGCAATCGTCCAGCGGATTCCCCCGCCGAAGGGGAACCCGGAAGCGCCACTTGCTGCGGTGATCTTCGACGCGCAGTACGACCCCTTCCGGGGGACCATCATACACTGCCGGATCGTTGACGGCACCGTGCGGAGCGGTGACGTCGTTCGCCTCATGCACGGCGAGACCGTCCACAAGGTCGAGGAGGTGGGTCACTTTCTCCTCCCGCGCCAGAAATCCGGCAGCATCGAGGCGGGGGACGTGGGGTACATCATCGCCGGGATTAAAACCGTCTCTGACGTTCAGATCGGGGATACGATCACCTCTGACCGGCACCCCTGCTCGAAGCCTCTCCCCGGATTCAAGGAATCGAAACCGGTTGTCTTCGCCTCCATCTATCCCATCTCCTCGGATGACTACGAGGACCTGGCAGTGGGCCTCGAAAAATACAAGCTGAACGACGCTGCCTTTGTCTACCAGAAGGATTCCTCAGTCGCCCTCGGACAGGGGTTCCGGTGCGGCTTTCTGGGTCTCCTGCACCTGGAGATTGTCCAGGAACGGCTGGAGCGGGAGTACGATCTCTCAATCATTCTTTCCGTCCCCAGTGTCCGTTATCGCATCACACTCACTGACGGCACCGCTCTTTTTGTGGATAATCCGGCACACTATCCCGACTCTGTGTCAATCGCCAGGAGCGAAGAACCGTATATACGGGCGTCGATGATGTTCCCGGAACGCTACATGGGCGCCGTCATGAAGCTGTGCAAGGAGAAGAGGGGGGAGAACTCGAATCTCAGCTACCCCTCCCCGGGGCGCATCGAACTGACCATTGAGATGCCTCTCGCCGAGGTCATATACGATTTCTACGACCGCCTGAAGTCCGTCACCCAGGGATACGGCTCCTTCGATTACGACATCATCGACTACCGGGAGAGCAGCCTCGCCCTCCTCGACATCCTGGTCAACGGCGAGCGCGTGGATGCCCTCTCCCAGATCGTCTTCCGCGGTTCCGCCCGCGATCGGGGCCTGCGCGCCTGCGAGCGGCTGAAGGAGGAGATACCCCGCCAGATGTTCAAGATCGCCATCCAGGGGGCGATCGGCGGCGAGATCATCTCCCGCACCACCATCTCGCCCTTCCGCAAGGACGTAACCGCCAAATGCTACGGCGGCGATATCACGCGAAAGCGCAAGCTCCTGGAGAAACAGAAAAAGGGGAAAAAACGGATGAAGATGGTGGGGTCGGTCGCGATCCCCCAGAGCGCCTTCGTCGCGGTTCTGAAGTCGGAGAACACGTAACAACCAACACTGTTTAATTATGAATGGTTAATGCGTAATTAACGGCATTAAAAATTCAACATTCATAATTCACAATTGCATCTATGTCTTCCGGTCTTTACATACATATCCCCTTCTGCCTGACCAAGTGTCCCTACTGCGACTTTTACTCCGTCACGCAGACTGAGAAGATGCCTCTCTTCATGACGTCCATCATACGGGAGATGGAACTCTATCGCGGCATTTTCTCGCCCTTCGACACTATCTACCTGGGGGGCGGCACCCCTTCCCTCCTGAACAGTGACCGGATCAAAATGATCCTCAGCGCCCTCCAGGAGACCTTCTCCTTCGCTCCCGACACGGAGATCACCTGCGAAGCAAATCCGGGAGACCTGACCCCGGAAACGGCCTCTGGGCTGCATGCGGCGGGGGTCAACCGGATCACAATCGGTGTTCAGTCCTTCGACGACCACGTCCTCGCCTTCCTCGGTCGCCGGCACAGCGCATCAGAGGCAACATCAGCAATAAAGAACGCGAGAGAGGCCGGATTCGCGAACGTGGCGCTCGACCTGATATACGGAGTCCCCGGGCAGGAGATCGGCAGATGGCTTGAAACGCTTGGAAGTGCCCTCTCCTTCGCCCCGGAGCACATCTCCTGCTACCAGCTGACCCTGGAGCCCTCGACACCCCTCGGGCGCAGATTGCGGCGAGGTGAACTCACCCTTCCCCCTGATAATCTCCTCCACGATTTTTTCATCAACACATCCGAAACGCTTGAAAAGGCCGGGTACATCCACTATGAGGTATCAAACTTCGCCCAGGGGAAAGACCGGATGTCGCGACACAACCGCAAATACTGGAACCACACTCCTTACCTGGGCCTCGGCCCGTCGGCGCACTCCTTTGCAGGCAGACGGAGGTGGTGGAACCACCGTTCCCTGGACCGGTATATCGAGATGGTCAATGCGGGGCTCCCTCCCATTGGGGGTACCGAGATCCTGAGCGGAGAACAGATCCTGCTGGAGGCTTTTTACCTGGGGATGCGCACACGGGAGGGAATTGATCTGAAGCGATTCGCGGAGCGGTATGGGTGTGATCTGATCGCCGAGAAGGGAACCGCTCTGCGCGCCCTGCAAGAGCAGGGGCTGATCACCATCCAGGGGAACCGCCTCCGACCGACCC
Source organism: uncultured Syntrophaceae bacterium (assembly GCA_964487805.1). Taxonomy (GTDB): domain Bacteria; phylum Desulfobacterota; class Syntrophia; order Syntrophales; family UBA2210; genus UBA6078. The sequence continues at coordinate 1,421 of CAZAST010000148.1, read as the reverse complement.
GCGCCGGTCTTGCCGTATCCGACAGTCTGCCGATTCTGTAACACCGTTATTCCCCGGTGCGGCACGGAGGAAAGGACATTTTTTCTTTGACACCGGACGGATCTTTGACTATGAAGCGAGGTGGTTTGAGTAGCCTGTATATAAGTTGCCTTGAGAGGGTGGAGACTTCGCCTAGCCTCCCCTTTATTATCCCCCGCGTACACGGGCAGAAGGTTCAGGTGCTTATCAATATCCGGCGCCTTTCAGGAGTAGAGAATGAAAAAAGAATTCGACTGGTTCGACAAGCCTGAAAACCTGAAGAAGTTACGGGTTTTCAGCTATATTCTTCTTGCAGTGAGCGTTCTTGTGGAATTTATCGTCCCGGCGCACGGCGCCGAGCACGCCTGGGACAGGATACCGGGTTTCTACGCTCTTTTCGGATTCGTGATCTGCGCGGCAATGATCATCGTATCCAAGCTGCTGGGGCAGTTCTGGCTTAAAAAGAGTGAGGATTATTATGACCGGTAACCTTCTGATTCCAGCGTTTGTATTTCTCATCGGAGCCCTGTTCCTTCTCGCCGTCCGGGGAAAGGCGAAACAGATTCTTATCCTCGCCATTCCGGTAATCGGTTTTCTGTACATCGCGAGGCTCAGTCCCGATGCGACGCTTGCCCTCCCCTTTCTGCAGTACGAATTGAATCCCCTCCATGTGGACAAATTGAGCAAGGTCTTCGGGTATATTTTCTGTATCGCAGCTTTCGGGAGTTTCCTCTTCGCCCTCCATATCGAAGGGAAGCTGGAGCACTTCTCGGCTCTTATCTACGTCGGCAGCGCGCTGGGAGTGGTCTTTGCGGGGGATTTTTTCACCCTGTATATCTTCTGGGAGTTCATGGCCGTCGCCTCCGTGATGCTGATCTGGGCACGGAAGACTAAACGAGCACTGGACGCCGGCTATCGGTACGTCCTCGTCCATATTGTGGGTGGACTGGTGCTCCTGGCGGGGATTCTGCTCCACGTGCATGAGACCGGTTCGCTGGCCGTGGGACGGATCGAGTCACAGAGTATTGCGTCCTGGCTCATCCTGATCGGCTTCATGCTGAATGCCGCCGTTCCGCCGCTCTCCGCGTGGCTCTCCGACGCGTACCCGGAAGGAACGGCCACGGGAAGCGTATTTCTGAGCGCCTTTACCACCAAGACCGCCGTTTACACGATGTTACGGGTTTTCCCCGGGTGGGAGATTCTCATATGGCTGGGAGCCCTTATGACCATCTACGGGATCATCTATGCCATCATGGAGAACGACAGCCGGAAGATCCTCGCCTACAGCATCATCAATCAGGTTGGATTTATGGTCTGCGGTATCGGAATCGGGACAACCATGGCGATCAATGGAACAGCGGCACACGCCTTCGCTCATATCATCTATAAGGGCCTTCTTTGGA
>CAZAST010000147.1:0-6317 GCA_964487805.1 uncultured Syntrophaceae bacterium | reverse complement strand
AGCCGAATCCCAGGAGAGACGGAATAATCGCGAAACCGTGCAGCCCGATTTTGTGCATGGCCGTGTCAAGAAGGACGGCAAGCCGCGGCAGATATCCCGTGTCTTCAAGGATCCCTAGGATCAGATAGAATGAAATAATATAAGGAAGGACCATGCCGAAGGGCACATACAGGCCGCTGCTGAGCAGACCGAAGGATTCGACAAAATGGATCTCGCCGTTCATCAGCTTCCCGACGATGACATCGTGCAGCAGTCCACCGCCACCCATTAGGGCACTCAACTTCATCAGTGCCGGCAGCCAGAGAGAATGAAAGAGGGGATCAAGCAGATACGTTATCAGAGACTCTCCTATAAACCGTATCACCATGAATGAACCAGCCAGCACGGTCGCAGCGATCAGTATTCCCGTTCTGGGTTTTACGCTCGCATCTTCCAGATGTTCGAACCAGGTATGGTGACGGTGGGATATCTGCTGTACCTCCTCTATGATGCTGCCGACTGAGGACCATCGCTCATCGCGGGTTCTTGGCGGAGAAGAAGGCGATATGGCTTGAGGTATACTTGTGACAAGAGCCTTGATTCCCTGACCGGTGAGACCCGATGTGGGAATGACCGGTATACCAATGATCTCTCTCAATTTCTCAAGATCGATGTTTATTCCACGGTGTTTTGTGTCGTCCCACATATTCAAAGCGACTACCATGGGGATACCCTGCTCCATCAATTGAAGCGTCAGATAGAGATTCCGTTCGAGATTGGTCGCATCAACGATATTTATGACGACATCTCCCGTCTTGAGCATTTCGGAGGCTATCTTTTCCGCCTCGCAGGTTGGTTCAAGGGTATACGTTCCGGGAACATCGATAATCTGGACCTGCTGGCCCTCTATCTTCATAAACCCGCTCGTATACGTCACGGTGGTCCCGGGATAATTCGAAGAAATTACGCGGACTCCCGTGAGACGGGAAAAGATGACGCTCTTTCCCACATTCGGGTTACCCATGAGGAGGATTTTCTTCACGTTTGCTGTTCCACTTCAACAAATATCTTTTCGGCCATGCCGTAACCGATGGCCACTCTCATTCGGTCAATCTGTATTGTGACCGGCCCATGAAGCAGCATCGAACTTATTTTTGTAATTCGTTTCCCGGTTCTGATTCCCAAAGCGTTCAGGCGATCGGTCATACCCAGACCTCCCCTGATTTCAGAAACGATGCCGCTTTCTTCAGGATTCATTTCATTCAACGATTTGATCACTGGTGTCAGCTTTTCCCTCCTTAAAGACAATGAAGGGACACAACTGCTCAAGCCCAATAACACGACTGAGAGCAGCCTGTCCCCCGTTGGGGTACAACAATACATCCACGCTACCCGCTGTGACTATCTGTACCGCATGGTTACGTCTGTGACGGGTTTTGAAATTACGCCACCGCGCCCTCAGGGTTTGGTGACGTTCTTTGCCTGAAAACCCCGGTCCGTCTCGACAACGTCAAATAGCACTTCATCCCCCTCGGCGAGGGTTTTGAAGCCGTCCATGTTGATCGAGGAATAATGCACAAATAAATCCTGTCCATCTTCCTGCTGAATAAACCCGAAGCCCTTCTTCTCATTGAACCACTTTACAATTCCACTTGCCAAAATTCCGTCCCCCTTTGTTGATATTGACGGGTGCTTCATCCTTCCCCTTGATGCTACCGCGATTTTTTATACCTATGCCATATCACCCGTCAAGGAAAAAATATCATAATTGTTCATGAAATCGGATGAGTTTCGTCTTAAAATACAGAGGGTGCCCCTTCCGTTTGACCATGCGATGACTTTTTGCGCCTTGCCTTTTTTGTGGTCGTATTATACAAAGTTTTTTGTGATCATTAAGTTTATTAAAGGGACGGGAGGAGCAGGAAAATTAGGCATGAAGTATGAAGGAATGATAATACGGCCTCCGAGTGAAGCGGGGAGTCTTCTTCTACAGATCAGTGTGGGCTGCTCACACAACAAATGTACATTCTGTCGGGCCTACAAGAGGAAACAATTCAGAATCAAGACCTTCAGCGAAATTGAAGAAGATATCATTGAGGCATCCGGGTACGGGCGTATAGAAAAGATATTTTTTTGTGACGGCGACGCGCTGATTCTCCCCATGAGGAAGCTGGTACCTATCCTTGAATCCATCAACACGCACATCAAGGGTGTGCAGAGAATAGGACTATATGCCAACGCAAAGAGTATTCTGCGCAAGACGCCGGAGGAGCTCGAGGAACTCCAGCGTCTGGGGATCAAAATAGCCTATCTGGGCGTGGAGACGGGGAATGACGATATCCTCACGGCAATCGATAAAGGGGCGAACTCCCGCCAGATGGTTGAAGCGGGACGGAAAATCAAAGATGCAGGCATCACGCTTTCCGTCACCGTACTCCTGGGTATCGGCGGAAAAGATCGAGGTGAGGAACACGCCCGTGATACGGCGCGGATGCTGACGGAGATAGACCCTGATTATGTGGGAGCCCTTACGGTGATGGTTGTCCCCGGCACACCTCTTTATGAGGAACAGTTGTCCGGAAGATTCCAACTTCCTGATCAATTCGGGTTTATCCGTGAACTGGAGGTGATGATAGGGAAATCAGATTTTACCGATTGTCTTTTTACATCGAATCACGCCTCGAACTATCTTTCTATACGCGCCAGAATGCCGCAGGAAAAGGAAAAAACGGTGAGGTTGATACGGAATGTCATCGCATCCTCGAATAAAAGGGTGCTTAGACCGGAATATATGAGAGGATTGTAAGACCGTGTGTGCCCGTTCCTGTGGACAGCATTCGAATGGAGGGATCAAATTATTATTCCTGTAAGAATCATAAAATGGGCGCAGTCACTTTTTTCAGCAGTTACTGGAAAGAATGACTTGGCGGAACTGGAAAAAAAAGTACAATCCATTATCGACTCGGGTGAAAGGGATGGCCTTATTGACAAACAGTCAGGGGAAATGATCCGGAACATCCTTGATCTGCGCGAGACCTTGGCCAGGGAGGTAATGATTCCCCGGACCGATATTGTAGCCGTGAGTGACAGTTCGACCATTGAGGAAATTTTGGCCCTTGTCATGAGTCACGGTCATACGAGGATGCCTTTCTACAATGAAAATATCGATAATGTCGTTGGAATACTGAATGTGAAAGATCTGCTGAGATTTTGGTCTCAGCAGGTCGGAAAGCAGGACATCACCTCCATACTGAGAAGCACATATTATATCCCGGAAACCAAGAATATCCATCTCCTTCTGCACGAACTCAAAGAGAAAAAATCCCATATGGCCATTGTCATCGATGAATACGGCGGAACCTCCGGTCTGGTGACGCTCGAAGATCTGATAGAAGAGATCGTCGGCGAGATTCATGATGAACACGATATCGAGGAAGATCCCTTCGTGAGGCTGACGGGTGGGGATATTCTTGTGGACAGCAGGGTCGATATCGAGGAGTTCGAGGAATACTTTGGTATAGATATTCCGGAGGGACAGTTCGAGACGCTGGGGGGATTCATATTTTTTCTCATCAAAAAGATCCCCGTGGCGGGGGAAACACTCTCCTACGAAGATCTGAAGATCACCATAGAAGCGGCGGATGAAAGGAGCATTCAGAAGGTGCGAATCCAGAGGACCGGAGATCCGATGGGGAGCCCCAAAAAGGGAAAGACACCCGCATCCCATGAATAAAAAGGACCTGATACTCTCTCTTATTTCCGGACTCCTTTTCTGCCTTTCTTTCCCCAAGGCAAACTTCGGAATTCTCATCTGGATTGCGCTGGTGCCGCTCCTGTATGCCCTCCGGGACAAAAACCTTCAGAACTCCTTTCACATCGGATTTATTGTCGGTTTTCTCTACAATGCCGGCCTGGTGTACTGGATCGTCTATGTTGTGGCCCACTATGGCCATCTCCCTCTGTACGCCGGCGTCTCGGTCATGTTCCTTCTGGTTATCTATCTGAGCATCTATCCCGCCCTCTTCTGCCTGGGTGTCGCGTATTTCCTGAAAAGGGGTGTACGGGCGGTGCTGATAGCCCCTCCTCTGTGGACCGTCCTGGAATATGTGAAGGCCCATCTCTTTTCGGGGTTTCCCTGGGAGGACCTGGCATATTCACAGCATGGGCAACTTCCTCTCATACAGATCGCCGACATAACAGGGCCCTACGGCATAACCTTTCTGATAGTTCTTGTGAACTGCATCGTGTACGATTGCGTGATTGGTTTCTTTCCCCCGCCCTGGGGTAGAAGAAGGCTTCCCACCTCCGAGATCGTTGTCGGAGCAGTTCTCATGGCGCTGGTTGTGGGGTATGGGATGTATCGCATCGATACACTGAAAGATGCCGACAGGGATTCTGGTCCGGTCAACGTTCTCATTGTTCAGGGAAATATCGATCAGTCGGTGAAGTGGACCCCCGAGTTCCAGACGAAAACCCTCGATATCTATCGGAACATGTCAATCAAAGCGTCGAAGAAAGGCGTGTCATTGATCGTTTGGCCGGAGACCGCCGCGCCATTCTACTTTCAAAATGATGACGAACTGTCCCGGGGTGTTGTCGATGTGACACGTGGTACCGGAGCCTGGATGTTCTTCGGTTCGCCCTCATATGAAAGGGAGGGGGAGAGGGTATCGTTTTACAACAGCGCCTATCTACTCTCTCCGGCGGGACTTGTGGCGGGGAGATATGACAAGGTCCACTTGGTTCCCTTCGGGGAATATGTCCCCCTCCAGAAGATCCTCTTCTTTGTAGACAAGCTCGTGGCGGGTGCCGGTGATTTCAAACCCGGCGGCGAGATTGCCCCCCTTGCGATGGGCGATCACTCGATAGGACCCCTTATCTGCTATGAGGCGATATTCCCCGAAATCAGTCGTGAGCACCGCTTGCGGGGCGCCGAGCTCCTTGTCAATATAACCAATGACGCGTGGTACGGAAACACATCGGCTCCGTACCAGCATCTCACCATGGCTATCTACCGGGCCATAGAAAATCGTACGTATCTAATACGGGCCGCTAATACGGGAATCAGCGCCATTGTAAATCCGGCGGGAGAAATTGTGTCCCGTACGGGGTTATTTGAACGGGAGGTTCTTGAGGGCACCGTGGAGTTCACCCGTCATCGAACCCTTTATTCCCGATACGGAAACGTGTTTGCTTGTTTCTGCATGGGATTTCTGCTAATGGCTTTCCCAGTTTCCTTGAGGAGGAAGAAGATATGATTGCAGACATTTTTGAAACCATACAGGATCTGAAAGAGAGGATAGAAAACCTCAGAGGCTGTCTTTGACGTCGATGTCAATGAAGAAAAGATAGCACGCCTTGAAAAACAGACCCTCCAGGACGGTTTCTGGGACGATCCCGCAACCGCCAGAGAGATAGTGAGGGAAAGGAGCAGAGCGGAAGAAACCGTACGCGGATGGCATACCCTGAATACAGCCCTTCAGGATCTGGTTATGCTCTTTGAAATGGCGCGCGATGAGGGTGATGAAGAGATCCTCAAAGAAATAGAAGGGGATGTCGCTCTTCTTAAGACGTCAGTGAGAAGCGAGGAATTCCGGATGATGCTCGGGAGCGAGGAAGATCCCGGCGACGCCATCATGACCATCCATGCCGGTGCGGGTGGTACGGAAGCCCAAGACTGGGTGGAGATGCTCCTTCGCATGTATCTCAGATGGGCTGAGCGGAAGGGTTTTGAAACGAAGATCATCGACTTTCAGCCAGGCGATGAAGCGGGAGTGAAAAGCGTAACCATGACGGTGGCGGGACGGTACGCATACGGATACGCCAAGGCCGAGGTCGGGATACACCGGCTGGTGCGTATCTCCCCTTTTGACACGGGCAAGAGGAGACACACGTCATTCGCCTCGGTCTTTGTGTATCCGGAAGTCTCCGACGATATCGATATCGAAATCAATGAGAATGACTTGCGGATTGATACCTACCGGTCCAGCGGAGCGGGAGGGCAGCATGTGAACAAGACGGATTCCGCCGTCAGGATTACCCATCTGCCGACGGGAATCGTCGTCCAGTGCCAGAACGAGCGGTCTCAGCATAAGAACAGGGCCATGGCGATGAAAGTGTTAAAATCTCGCCTCTACGAAGAAGAACTGCGCAAGAAATCCGAGGAGATGGATGAGGTCAACAAGACGAAGAAGCAGATCGCCTGGGGAAGCCAGATTCGCTCCTATATCTTGCACCCCTACAAGATGGTAAAAGACCACAGAACGAACCGTGAGGTGGGAAATGTGGACCGGGTGCTGGATGGAGACATAGACGACTTTATGGAGGCGTACCTGATA
>CAZAST010000146.1:4881-6374 GCA_964487805.1 uncultured Syntrophaceae bacterium | reverse complement strand
ATGATGTCTTCCGCGAAAGGCAGTATAGAGAACGGGAGCGCCCCTGTCAACTGTGGTCCATTTCTCGGGGTCTTTTCCATGCGGATATCGACAATCCCTTTTCTCCACGTGGTAACTCCCGGAGAAAATCGTTTCCCGGCCGTTAAAAATATGGTAGTGCAGCGTGTCCTACCCAAGAGATAAGGAGAAAGATTTCATCACGACATGGCAATGTTCAAGATTGATCTCCATATTCACAGCGAACTGAGGGGCAATTCCACTATTAAGCCTGATGACCTTGTCAGCCGGGCACGATCGGTCGGTCTTGACGCAGTCTGTGTCATCGAGCATGAATCTCACGATCTTCGCGCTTCCTTCGATGAAATATCACGAAAGAGCGGTTTCCCGATTTTCCGGGGGATGGCATATGGGGCGGATGAGGGACACCTGCTCGTATACGGAGCCCGGATCAGCCGGGGCGACTTGCTTCCGGGACTTCCCATACAGGACGTAATCAACGAAGTGCATCATCGCGGCGGCGTGGCGATTCCTGCTCACCCCTACCAGCAAGACATGACCGGCAGGCTGCTGGGAGACCTGGTTCTCGCTCTTCAGGGGCTCTATGCCCTCGAAGTTGCCAACGGGAGCGTCTCTTCAGCGGATAACCGGCCCGCTCTGCAGGCTGCTGCAATGCTTGGTCTCAAGGGAATCGGAGGATCAGGTGCCCATGGGCTGGCGGCGGTGGGACAAGCGTATACCCTCTTCCCCTCAGCAGTCAGGACTGATCAGGAACTGGTCGAGATGCTCCGCCACGGGAATTACAAAGCACAGATCAATCACACCGGTTAGGCTCGGGTGGGCACCGTTTTTTCTCTTCACTTGACGTGAGAACATATTTTTACTACTCTGCCGGAACCATCATGAAGGGGAAAGAAAGGGGAAACGCGGATGGCAGTGATCTCGTACACATCGGCACGGGAACTTATTGATCTCCTGAATTCCCGAGCGATCACCCCCCTGGAGGTAATGGAAGATACGCTGGGACGGATCGATAAGGCGAACCCTTCTCTGAACGCTTTTGTTTCGATAGATGCGGACCGGGTGATCGATGAGGCGAAAGCCGCCACCAAAGCCCTTGCGGCAGGGACCACCCTGGGCCCCCTCGTGAGCCTCCCCATCGGCGTCAAGGATCTTGAGGATGTTGGGGGAATGGTGACCAGCTTCGGCTCTGTTCCCTTCAAAGACAACGTGGCGACGGAAGACTCCATCCAGGTGGCCCGTCTGCGCAAAGCGGGCGCCATCGTGGTGGGGAAAACCAATACGCCGGAGTTCGGGTCGACGGGATTCTGCAAAAACCGTCTCTTCGGGGTTACCCGGAACCCCTGGAATCTTGAACGCACACCGGGAGGGTCCAGCGGCGGTTCGGCCGCCGCCGTGGCCGCCGGCATGATTCCGCTGGCAACAGGGTCCGACGGGGGAGGATCGATCCGGATTCCCGCCTCTTATACAGGATG
>CAZAST010000146.1:0-4866 GCA_964487805.1 uncultured Syntrophaceae bacterium | reverse complement strand
CGCTCCCGATACTTAACATGAACCCGATCACCGTCCCGGGACCTCTGGCACGGACTGTAGAGGATGCGGCCCTCTACTTAGACTGCGTGGCTGGATACCACCCGTCGGCCCCCGATTCGCTTCCCCACCCCGGGTTTTCCTATCTCCACACCCTGGAACATATCCCCGCGCGGCTGACGATCGCCTTCAGCCCCACATTGGGATACGCCACTGTCCAGCGCGATGTGATGACACGCGTCGAGGAGGCAGTTCACTCCTTCGAGGAGATGGGGCATACCGTAGTCCTGCTGGAGGAGGTATTCCCAAACGTTGTCGACGCCTGGTTGAAGCTTTTCAATCTCAACATTTACGGGGCTCTGAATGAAAACCTGGAACGGTTTGGAAGTGAGATGGGGAGAACTCTGGTGACATCACTCAAAAAGGCCCGTTCTCTGACGCTCGCGCAACTCATCGAGGCGCAGCAGGTCAAGACGGAGCAGAACCGTATCCTCTGGAACCTTTTCGAGCGCTTCGATCTCCTTCTCACGCCCACAATGCCTACGGAGGCCTTTGCGGCCGAGGGACCACCTCCCGCGGAGATAGATGGCCATCCCATCTCTCTCTACGACGCGGTGGCATTCACCTACCCTTTTAATCTTTCGGGAAACCCGGCCGCTTCAGTTCCGGCGGGTCTCACCACAAGCGGAATGCCCGCAGGGCTTCAGATCGTGGGCCCACGACACCGGGATGACCTGGTGCTTCAGGCGTCACGGGCTTATGAGAAGGCACGTCCCTGGAACAACTCCCGGCCCGTCGTCCCCCGATCGCCTGAGTAACGTTTTCTCTGCCGCCGGAATCACTCCATAATGGCTCTGATACCCCGTCTGGGGAATATTTTTCTTACGTACACCATTCCTGATGCAGATTAATCTTCTTGAAGAATCAATTGGACACGCAGATTAAGTCTCAATGAATTGATGGGACAGGCAGAACCAACCGTATTCTCTCAGGCGCCCTTGATTTTGAGCTGAAACAGATCCCCGGCGTTCCGGGATGTTATCCTTTCCACCTCTTCAACCGGAAGATCCTTGATCCGGGCAATTTGATGTGCCGTATAGACCACGTACGCCGGTTCGTTCCTCCTCCCCCGTTTCGGTTCGGGGGAGAGAAAGGGGCAGTCCGTTTCAATCAGGAGTCTGTCCAAGGGAAGCTTTTTGACGATCTCCCTGAAGGGCTCGGATTTCTTGTATGTTACCGTTCCGGGGATGGAGATATAAAAACCCATATCGAGACATCGCAGGGCCATATCATAATCACCCGAAAAGCAGTGGATCACCCCTCTCCGGTCGTTTCGCCCGGTCTGTATCATCTCCACGATCTCCCGATGGGCCTCACGGTCGTGGATAATGACTGGGAGCTCCAATTCCGCCGCCAGTTCAAGTTGTTCTCCGAAACGCCGGACCTGGATGTCTTCAGGGGAACGGTTCCTGAAGAAATCCAGACCTATTTCGCCGTAGGCGACAACCCTTTTACTTTTCGACAGATCTTTGATCTGATCATATGTCGTTTTATCGATTGTTGTGACATCATGGGGGTGAACCCCCACGGAGGCATAAACGGTATCGTACCGTTCGGCCAGGGTCACCGCTTTCCGGCTGTCTTCGAGATTCACGCCCACCGTGATGATAGCACCGACACCATTTTCCCGTGCTCTATGTACGACAGCATCCCTGTCGCCTTCGAATTCATCCATCTCGAGATGGGCGTGCGAATCGACCAGCATCTTCATATCCCTTTCTTTCAGCATCCATTCTTTTCACATATCACAATCCGCTATTTCAGGCGCGGATCGAGGGAATCCCGGATACCCTCCCCGAGCAGGTTGTAGCCCAGGACCGTGATCAGGATCGCCAGCCCCGGATAGAGGGAAAGCCACCAGGCGATATCGATATTATTCTTCCCCGCCGTGAGGATGTTCCCCCAGCTCGGCGTAGGGGGCTGTACACCTATGCCCAGAAAGCTGAGGGCGGACTCCGTCAGAATGGCCCCGGCAACACCAAGGGTCGCGGCCACCAGGACGGAGGCCATAGCGTTGGGGAGGATATGCCTGAATATGATGCGCAGATCACCGGCGCCGACGGCACGGGCCGCCTGCACGAAATCCCGTTCCCGGAGAGAAATAAAGTCGGCCCGCACCAGACGGGTAATCCCCATCCAACCGGTCAGACCGATCACAATCATGATATTCCATATGGAAGGCTCCAGAATGGCAATCACGGCAAGGATCAGAAAAAAAGAAGGGAAACAGAGCATGATATCGACAAAGCGCATAATCACCGCGTCCACCCACCGCCCGTAATACCCGGCAAGAGCGCCCAGAATGATCCCTATGAGCAGTGAAAACCCGGTCGCCACAAATCCCACCTTCAAGGATATGCCCGCCCCCCATATGATCCGGCTGAGCACATCGCGCCCCAGTTGATCCGTTCCGAAAATATGGTCCGGAGACGGCTGCGCCAACACTTCACTCAGATTGATCGCATTCGGATCATAGGGAGAGATCCAGGGAGCAAACAGCGAGACCACGAAGAGCAGGATGACTACTGCCCCTCCGGCCACCGCCATTTTATTCCTGAAAAACCGGTACCAGAAATCCGTCTTCATCGGCTGATGCCATTCCTCACAAAGAAAACGTTATGAAACCCGTATCCGCGGGTCCGCCAGGGCATAGGAGATATCAGCCACCAGATTGCCTATCAGGGTCAGGACCGCCCCGATAAACAGTATCCCCATAACCACCGGATAATCCCGCGACATGACAGACATGTAGAACAACTGTCCCATTCCCGGTATGGCGAATATCGTCTCGAAGATAACGCTCCCGCCGATCAGGCCCGGTATGGAGAGACCCAGAATGGTGATAACCGGGAGGAGCGCGTTTCGAAGCGCGTGTTTATAGATAACCACCCGTTCGCTGAGCCCCTTGGCCCGGGCCGTGGTAATATAATCCTGCCGTATCACCTCCAGCATGTTGGACCTCATGTACCTCGAAAGCCCCGCGAGCCCTCCAAAAGCTGATAAAAGCACCGGGAGGATCAAATGCTTCAGCAGGTCAATGACGGCTGCGAAAGGGGGAAGGTACTCGTAATTCAGCGACCGGATACCCGATATGGGAAGCCAGCCCAGATTGACCCCGAACAGTATCATGAGAAGGAGGGCGAGCCAGAAAGTGGGAACGGCAAAGCCGATAAACACAATGACCGCCGTCACCTTGTCAAAAAGTGAATTCTGACGTACCGCGGACAGGACACCCAGCGGGATCGCGATCAGAATAATCAGGACCATTGAAAGGACATTGATGATGATCGTGATGGGGATTCTTTCAGCTATCTTGTCTATGACCGGCCGATGGTCGGGCGAAAAGGACTGTCCCAGATCGAGGGCCGCGAGCCTTCCGACCCACAGCAGGTACTGGGTGTAAATGGGCTTATCGAGATCGTACATAGACTGGAGGCGCGCCTTTGCCTCCGCTGAAACCCTCGGATTCAGATCAGTCTGCAGATCGGTAGGAGAGCCGGGAGCCAAGTGAATCACGACAAAGCAGACAATCGTAATCCCCACAAGAAGCGGCACCATGAGCAGCAATCGTTTAAGGACATATCTGATCACGGCGACTCACCTCATCCAGCAACCCCATGGCCTTTATGTTCGCCAGTGAGCGCCACAAATGTTCCTCTGTGTGGGGCTCCAGCGTCACGATCGGCTGGACAGTATTCTTTTTCAATAACTCAAAAAACCGTAAAAAGGGGAAGGTTCCCTCCCCCACAGGCAGATGTTCATCAGCGCTGCCATGATTGTCGTGGAGATGTATCTGGCCGATCCGAGAACCGAGAGCATCCATCCATTCTTCAAGACTCGACCGGGAAAAGGCGTTGAAATGACCGGTGTCAAAGCAGAAGCAAATATTTCGTGACTCTTTGAATGTTTCCAGCAAGAGGCTCAGATAGCGCGGGCTGGTCTCATAAACATTCTCAAGCGCTATCTGTGTTCCCATCTCCGCCGCCAATGCTATAAAACCGTTTACCGTCTCCCGGCTGTTTTCCAGCCATCGATCTTCATGGGATACATAATATCGCTCATCAAAGGCGGCATGACAAACTACAGATTTTGGTCTGAAGCACGGCACCAGATCAAAGACCTGCCGGAGGCGTTCGCGAGTCACCTCTCTCACTTTCCGGTCCAGCGCGCCGGGCCTCAGGTCAAAAAAAGGAGCGTGCAGCGTAACGGCGAGACCAGCGCCATGGATAGCATCCGCCGTTTCACAGAATTCATCCCGGCTGAAACGGTCAAGAACAAAACAGTCCAGGCCGATCTCCGGATTGATCCTCTTTTTCCGGATTGTATCCAGATACCCGTCAATCAGCATCTGGAAGGGCATATTGACCTGGACTTTTTCCAGTATGTCTCTCATATCCAATCCGCTCGAACAGTCTTATGTGACAATGCGAAAATAGGAAATTCTATAGCATAATGCGGCTGTGCCGACAACCGGCTTGTCATTTTCTTCTTGCAATTGATACACCTTCTTGTTAGGTAGCAACGCTTATTGCTATGGGGTAAAGGGCCGTTAGCTCAGTTCGGTAGAGCAGCTGACTTTTAATCAGTTGGTCACCGGTTCAAATCCGGTACGGCCCACCACTGATCAGGGTTTCCGAAAGGAAGCCCTTTTGTTTAGTCTCTACAGGTCTCTACGGCTTACAAAGAATATCCTGTAAAATGTAATATATTCTTGATGTTAACGTAAGAGAAACGGACCCTCAAACAATCGGAAGCCCCGGGCTAAGGGGCGGAATCCCTGGAGCCCGAGGCTTCTTCAATGGTACCAGG
>CAZAST010000145.1:5355-6374 GCA_964487805.1 uncultured Syntrophaceae bacterium | reverse complement strand
CGCCGGGACCTGCGGCCTCGATTTCATCCAGCTCCACGGGGATGAGACGCCCGATTATTGTCGACGGTTTCCCGCGTCGATGGTCATCAAGGCCCTCTCCCCCCGAACCGCGGCTGATCTTGATGGGATTGCCGACTATCCGGTCAGGGCGGTCCTCGTTGACGCCTCTGCCCCCGGCCTCTACGGCGGTACGGGGAAGACATCGAACTGGCATCTGGCTAAATCGCTCGCGCATTCATATGCCCTGATCCTCTCCGGCGGCCTGAACAGCGGGAACATACGGGAAGCGATTGCGGCGGCTTCCCCCGATGCCGTGGATATCAACAGCGGCGTCGAATCTTCGCCGGGGAGGAAGGATCACTCCAAGATCAGGGAGATTGTCGAGATAGCCCGAAGGAACGTGGATAAAAAAAGAATGATATTTACAGAGATGAAAAGTGCCTCATGCAAGCCGAGACAGCAATAAATCATCGCAGTTCGGCTCCTGCAATAATCGGGACTTTCCCTGGTATGGAGGGTAACGTCTTCCGGGGGAGGGCCGTGGCCATGTCTTCAAGAGGACAATCGGTATAAGGCTGGGTCTCAAGGTACGGAACTGCACTTCCATAAACGACCGCTACATTTTTTCTCACACAGAGTACCAGCAGTAAAGGGGGGCGAGTATGCCCCCCTTTACTGCTGATGAATAAGGATAAACCCTATTTTACTCTATCACTACCAGGAGCTGGTCGGCTTCGACCACATCCTTGACTTTAACCTTAATTTCTTTGATTGTTCCGTCTACCGGGGAACAGATCGGGTTTTCCATTTTCATTGCCTCGAGAATTACAAGCTCATCGTCTTCCTTGACCGCGTCACCAACATTGACGAGAACCTCCAAAATATTCCCCGGCATGGGAGCCAATACTTCTTCCATTTTCACATTACCTCCTCAGTGGTTTATTACTCCGGCAATTAAACATGTCAATTTTATGCGGCATACGCAACCTTTGGATGGCTGAAGTAACTACGAACATGTG
>CAZAST010000145.1:0-5345 GCA_964487805.1 uncultured Syntrophaceae bacterium | reverse complement strand
TATCCGCACGCACCAAAGCGCCAGAAGTTTAACTTGCTATCACATTGATAGGACGGTGTCACTACAAAAAACTTTCCAGCCACTGTTTTTTTAGCCTTCTTTTTTAGGGCGTTCAAGGCCGGTGACGATCTGCGACTGTATCAGCCGTGGAAGCATCATATGATGGCGCGGGCAGATCGACCGCGGGTTCTGATAGACTGAATTGGCAAATGCCACCATGTAATCGCGCAGTTTTTCAAAGTGCACGATCTCATCCACGAGCCCCGCCTTGGCGCAGTACATGGGGCGCGACTTGTCATAGTAATGCTGCACCATTTCGTTCATCTTATCGAGAACGGGATCGAGCGGTTTCCCGGCGTCTTTCTCTTTGACAAGCCTTCGGGAGTAGCTGGCCGCCGCTGCGGTTTCCCCGTGCATGACGTAGATCTCCGTGGTGGGGGTTCCCAGCGAGAAGGCATTGGTGTTATTTCCCTGGGGACCGCCCATGACATAATGCGCCGCCGCCGTTCCCTTGCGGAGTATGACCACCATCTGCGGCAAATTGCTTTCCTCAATAGAATAGATGAGGGACTGCCCCAGACCGAGCAGTTCCGCCTTTTCCGCGATGTCACCGACATCGATGCCGGACGTATCCTGGAACCAGATGATTGGAACACGGTCACGTGAACACTGTGTCACAAATTCGTTCATCTTGATCAAGCCCTGACGGTAGAGTTTTCCACCGACAGCGTTGTATTCATTCGTATATTCAGGATAGTTCGGAATAAGACCCTGTCGGTTCCCGATAATCCCCACGAGGAAGCCGTCAATCATGGCAAGCGCCGTATAGATCTCGGGACCGTACCCGGGTCTGAACTCGAGATGTTCCGAGTTGTCAACCAGCCGTGCCACGACATTGTCAAAATCGTAGCCCGCCTTCTGATTGAAGGGCACAATATAGCCGATTTCAGAGGGAGAATATTTCGGCTCAGCCGGTTCAGACAATCTGAAGAACTTGGGGTTATAAGCGGGCATCCCTTCCATGTATTCTTTCAGGGCATCCAGGACCTGGTTTTCTTCTTCAAAGACATATCTGAAGAAACCGGTTTCGTCATAATGGACGTTGACGCTCCCCGGGGGGACCTGCTTGAAATGCCGTGTCGCTTCAATCAACTGCTCGGCCCCCTCTTCGTCAAAGAATCCCTTGGGGCTCATGCCGCCGACGATTCCGCCGCCGCCCACGGCGATGTTGCAGTCTTTGTGGGCCAGAAGGATTGTCGGACTGATCCCCTGATAGCCGCCGCCGGCGGGGTTGGTTCCGTAGATCCCGGCCAGCACCGGAACGCCCAGTGTCTCCAGTTCAGCATGACGGAAGAAGCAGGTTCCTTGGCCGCGGCGATTGGCATAGACCTTTTCCTGTTCGGGCAGCTTCACGCCGGAACAGTTGACCAGCCACACAAGAGGCAGATTCATTACCTTTGCCATATCGGTCACACGGAGGTTGTTATCCGCCTGTCCCGCAATCCATGCGCCGGCTATCCACTTGTTGTTGAAGCCGATGAGCACGCACCACTTGCCGCTGATTCGCGCGATGCCGTCCACAACGCCGGTGCTTCCCGATTCCTCGTGATCCGGGTCGTATATGGTGTGGAGGGGGAAAAACATTCCCGGATCGACGAGATATTCAATCCGTTCCCAGACGGTCTGTTGCCCCCGTTTGTGAATCGTGTCGGCAGGCACCCCGAAGTCCCGGATCCGCTGATCTTCCGCCTCGATTTCTTTCATGACCTCATTCGTCTGGGAGACGCTTTCCTGCATCCTCTTTATCTGTGCATCCTTCAACGGTTTGCCGAATTCTTTCATCTTTAAGTAGGGTATCATGTCATGTCCTCTCTTTTCTCTTTTGCACGGATATGATCCTCCTGTGACATCCTCTCCCGAGAGGTGATGTCACAGGAAGGGGTTATTGAGTTATGTTTGACTGTGTAAAATCAGCGATTAGCCTTGCGAATTCCTAACTGATCCTGCGCCATGATGAACTTGCAGACATTAGCGGATCCTTCGACCATGGCGTATGTGGGCGCATCCCTGAAGAACCGGGCCACGGGATACTCCGTTGAATATCCGTAGGCTCCCAGTATGCGCATCGCATACTGGGAACATTTGTAGGCGAGTTCACCTGACAGATATTTCGCGACGGCTACCTCAAGATTGTTGCTCAGGTTTCCCTGATCCTTTTGCCATGCGGCCTTGTAAACCGCCAGTCTCGCCGCCTCGGTTTCCGCGACCATCTCGGCGACCATGGATTGGTTCATCTGGAACTGCCCGATGGGCTGGCCGAACTGTTCGCGCTCCATGGCGTACTGGGATACGGAGTCCAGACATGCCTGAGAGAGCCCTACTCCTCCCGCTGCCGCGGAAAGCCGTGTCTGGGCCAGAGAACCGAAAACGATCTTTGCGCCATCCCCCGGTTTGCCCAGGATGTTGTCTTTGGGAATCTTCGTGTTTTCAAGGACAATTTCTCCGGTGGGTGAGGAGCGGGACCCCATCTTGTCCAGATCCGTTACCGTGATCCCCTCGCTTTCTCCGTAATCGACTACGAATGCCGAAAGGCCTCTCCCGCCCGCGGAGCGATCGGTATAGGCGTAAAAAATGCAAATACCGCCGATGGTGGCGTTGGATATCCATGTTTTCTGGCCGTTTATGAGCCAGTGATCACCCTTGTCCTCGGCGGTCGACTTGATGGCCATAACGTCGGACCCGGCCCCCGGTTCGGTAATGGCGAACGCACCGAGGATGTCAGCGTTGACCAGCCGTTCGATATATTTCTTTTTCAGGGTATCACTGCCGTAGCGGAGGATGGTGAAGGCGCACCCCAGCTCCTGCATGTTGACCTGGACCCGCAACGAGCTCGAGGCGCGGGCAATTTCCTCCGTGATGATCATGGCCGCTAACCATCCCATCTCGTTTCCACCGTACTCCTCGGGGATAACCGTGCCGAAGAACCCCAACTGTCCCATAGGTTTGACAACCTCTTCGTAAGGGAAGTAATGTTTTTCGTCCCACTCATCAGCGAAAGGGGCGATCTTTTCAGCCGCGAAATCGCGCACCGTGTCCCTCAACATTACCAACTCATCCGATAAACCAAAATCCATAACATTTCCTCCTTCCAGAAAGTATTTGTTGTGTTTGATGATACGCTTTCCATGACCGGCATATTTTCAGCTCAGCCATTAGTGTGTATTTTCATTTGAGCAACCCGTCGCTTCGGAGCAATCCGTGCTCGCCAGAAGCAGTTCCTCTATGCATATTTTCCGGTGATCGTAATTATTGAAGCGTACCTCGGGGATTGCCAGACTGAGAGCTGCCCGTACAGGAATGCCCTGATGAAGGGCAAAAAGAGGAACACTTAAAGCGCCGAGGCCCTGGACGGTTTCCCCCAGACTTGAAGCGTAGCCTCGTCCTCTGATCAGATCAAGATCAGATGTCAATTGGCCGATATCAATAATGGTATTATCAGTCAACGGTTCAAGCATCACTTTTGCGAGATACCGGTTTACAAAATCCTGCGAGGAAAAAGCCAGCAGGCATTTACACGTGGCTCCCGCGTACAGGGGCGCACGGCTTCCAACAGGCATACTCGCCTTCAGTTCCTGGGGAGATTCCAAGCTGCCGATACAAATTCGAAACAGGCCGTCTGTATCTATCACATTCAAATGAACGGTTTCCTTAGTCCGGGATAAAAGCCGTTTCATAAACGGCATAGCCGTATTGGTGAGCGGCGAATTATCTTGCAAAGTACGGAAAAAAGAAAGATATATGTTCCCGAGGGTGTATAGCCGTGTTTCGGGATCCTGTCTGATAAATCCGTAAGCCTTCAGGGTCTGCAAAATCCTCTGGATGGTGGACGGGCTGAAACCGAGACGACCGCTTAACTCTCTGACTCCCCAAGAGGCCTGCCCTTCGCGGAAGACCATAAGAATCATGAGGGCCTTTTCGATTGAGTTCATCTTACCGTTTGCAGAAGGGTTTTTGTCTTGTGCCATATTATGAAATACCGTTTTACTATATGCTTGACTTTTCCATCCCACAAGGGGATGTTCTTTGTCAAGTAAAAAGGTTCCGCTGAAGTGTGAGATGGATTAAAAAGTCTTGACATGGCCAGAGCGCCGTAGTAATGGGATAAAAAATCTCGTTTCCTAGCATATAGCATGCTGTTTCATATGGTGAAACTATAGAAATGGGTGAGCGCTGAAGGGACGAATGGCACCGGAAAAGCGGGTGCGTGTTTCTCCGTGGCACAATCAAAATAACAATAAGAGGTGCGGTATGGTTGATTGGGGGAAGGCGTTGGAAACGTTCGTTGTCGGGTTTGGCGGGGTATTTGTTACGTTAATCATATTGTATGTGGGTATCGTTATATTCTCCAAAGTTGTCGTGGGTGTAACGAACATGACAGCCAAGAAAGAGTAAGGGGGTAAGAGCGAAATGGAATTGGGTCTATTTCACAAGATTCTTTTTGACGCGGGGTTCATGCATTTAACGTTCGGCAACATTATAATGTGGGCCATAGCTCTTACCTTTATAACGCTCGCAATCACCAAAAATTACGAGCCGCTCCTTCTGGTTCCCATTGGTTTCGGCATGTTCATTATAAATCTTCCTTTAACCGGTCTCATGGATCAGGGTGGCCTTCTCTGGGTACCCTATCATTACGCGATCGATCATTTCGACCTCATTCCTCCGATCATCTTCATGGGTATAGGTGCCATGACGGATTTCCGCCCTGTGCTGGCGAATCCGAAGACACTGCTCCTCGGTGCGGGAGCGCAGTTTGGTGTGTATGTAACCTTCTTCGGGGCGCTTCTCCTCGGGTTCACCATGCCGGAAGCAGCTTCCATCGGGATTATCGGCGGGGCTGACGGACCGACCACCATATACCTGACCTCCAAGATGGCGCCGCAGCTCCTCGGGGCAACGGCGGTTGCCGCATATTCATATATGGCGCTGGTTCCGATCATTCAGCCTCCCATCATGAAACTCTTAACCACCGTTGAAGAACGAAAGATCAAGATGAAGCAGCTGCGCAACGTGAGCAAGCTGGAAGCAATCGGCTTTCCTCTCGTGGCTACGCTGATCATCTGTCTTCTGATCCCCGCCGCGGCCCCGCTGGTCGGCATGATGATGGTGGGGAATCTTTTCAGAGAATGCGGAGTGGTTGAACGCCTCTCCGGAACGGCTCAGAATGAGCTGATCAATATTGTTACCATATTCCTGGGGCTCTGCATCGGGGCTACCATGCCGGCGCAGGTCTTTCTGCAGCCTTCGTCTCTCTTTATCTTCTTTCTCGGTATGATTGCCTTTGC
>CAZAST010000144.1:0-6396 GCA_964487805.1 uncultured Syntrophaceae bacterium | reverse complement strand
AGGGATTTCACCGGAACGCCTCTCCGCGGCAGGGTACGCGGATTCGCGGCCCCGTGTGGAGGTTGTGGGCGACGGGAACAGGGAGTTGAACAGACGAGTTGATATTCTTTTGATGTTAAACAGGAACGGAGGAGGGCGCAGTAATGGCTGAAGAAGAGAAAAAGGAAGGGCAGGAAGAACAAGAACCGAAGAAAGCAAAGAAATCCTTTGTTAAGTGGATTGTGGTGGCCTTTCTTGTGATCGGTCTCGGAGCCGGGGGATTCGCCGGATGGAAGTTTTATACGGGACTTTCGTCCGGAGAGGCGAAACAGGAGGAGAAAAAGGTTGCTCAGAAACCCGGCATCTGGTCTCTGGGTTCCCTCGTGGTGAATCTTATGGACAATAATGGTGAACGGTACCTGAAGACGACGATCCAGCTCGAGGTATCCAACCAGGAATCTATGACCGAACTGGAAGAGCTGAGGCCGAAGGTGACGGACAGTATCCTGGTTCTTCTCTCCTCGAAGACCTACAAGGAGATAGCGGGATTTGAGGGAAAGCAAAGTCTCAGGGACGAGATTGCCGTGCGGACAAACCGGTATATGACGAAGGGGCAGGTCAAGAGAATCTATTTTACCGAGTTTCTCATACAGTAACCGGAAGGGGCCGGCGTAGCGGTCCGTTCGATGAAAATTGACGAATTGATGCGAGGATAGAGATGTCCCAGGTACTGTCACAGGAAGAGGTGGATGCTCTCTTAAGGGGGGTATCGGACGGTGAGATTGAGACGGAGCAGGAGGAGGTGCATGATCGGTCAGAGGTACGGCCATACGATCTGACAGGTCAGGATCGAGTCATCGATCAGAGGCTGCCGACTCTGGAGATGGCGACCGAAAAATTCACCAGGATATTCAGATCGACACTCTCGTCTCTGCTGAAGAAGATTGTCACCACCAGCGGCGTCTCGGTCAGTGTGGTCAAATACGCCAATTTCATAAAGACGATCCCGGTGCCTGCGAGTCTCCATGTCTTTCAGATGAAGCCGCTGGGCGGCAGTTCGCTCCTGGTTATCGAGCCGCAGCTCGCCTTTACACTGGTTGATCTCATCTTCGGAGGATCCGGACGGGAGACCTTCAAGGTAGAGGGCCGGGATTTTACCCTCATAGAGAACAAGCTCATCAAGAGGGTTGCGTTGAACGCGTTGTCCGATTTCGAGAAGGTGTGGGAGACAATCATAAAGATCGATATTGTCTATCAACGGTCGGAAACTAACCCCCAGTTTGTGCAACTCGTGACGCCCGACGAAGTTGTTGTTATCATGCAGTTCGAACTCGATATGGGTTTTTCTTCGGGAGAGATGACGTTCTGCATTCCCTATTCGACCATCGAGCCGATCAGGGACAAGCTGCTCGTGACGTATCAGTCGGATGTGTTCGAGGGCGACAAAATGTGGGCGGGGAAGTTTGCCGAGAAACTGAAAACTTCGCCGGTGACCCTGAGCGTCGAACTGGGGCAGGCGAAACTGAGCGGGAGGGAAGTTGCAAACTTGAAGAGAGGAGACGTGATTCCCCTGGAACGGTATTTCCGTGACAACCTGGATGTGTATGTTGAGGGGGTCCTCAAATTCAAGGGACAGCCGGGAAGTTACAAGGGTAACCAGGCGATTGAGATAGTCGACGTTATTAGCGGGAAGGGAGTGTACGCACATGGGACAGGGTGAACTGGAAGAAGAAGTACGTGAGGAACAGAGAGGTGAAGAGGTCGCGGCGGGCGATGCTCAAGCCGAGCCCATGAAGGAAGGAATCAAGATGAACACGGATGAAGCAGTCGGTGCCCAGGGGGAACCGGTGGTGGAGGAACAGGAGACGGAGATGGATGAAGAGATCGGCTGGGACGATGTCCAGGATGAACTGGCGGCGGGAGCACACCCGCCTGCGGAACGAGAGGTCAGCAGCATCAGGTTTAAAGAAATGCAGAAGAGTGACGTGGGTGAATCGCTGTTGGATATAGATTTTATTCTGGATATCCCCCTCACTGTGTCCGTCGAACTGGGCAGGGGAAAGATGATGATCAGCGAACTCCTCAAACTGGGGCGGGGTTCGATAGTGGAACTGTCGAAACTTGCCGGAGAACCGCTGGATGTCTTTGTAAACAATCGGTTGATAGCCATGGGCGAGGTTGTCGTGGCCAATGAGAAATTCGGGATCCGGCTGACCGATGTCATCTCCCATACCGAGAGAATCGATAAGCTGAAATAACGATCTGGAGACGCCATGGATTCACCGGAACTGTTTTCCTCTCTCCTGAAGATCGCATCGGCTCTTGCCGTTACGGTAGGGGTGCTGATTGTAACCGCCTACCTGTTCAAGAGGATCATGAGGCGGGGAGGGGGAACAATCAATGACAGGGAACTCATACGGATTCTGTCTTCCCTTTACTTGGGGCCTAAAAGCAGCATCATGCTCGTTGATGTGCTGGGTCGCGTGATCGTCGTCGGCATCACGAGCGGCACCATATCCCTCCTCACGGAGATCATGGACCCCGAATCACTGGAACACCTGAAAGACGCCCGGGTCAAGAAAGAAGGGGGCCCCTCTTTCTCCAATTACCTGAAAGGTTTTGTAAAGAGGTCGCGCCTTGATTCATGATGGTTCAGCACAACCGGGAACGATTAATCGCCTATCGGCGGCGGGACGCCTGAAAGATGAAGTCGGGGTCGGGAAGGGCGTTGTCTCCGCTATCCTGATACTAGCCGTTATTTTCTTCCTTGCGGTCCCTTCATGGGGAGAGCCCTTTTCCATCCCCTCCATAAGTCTGAATGTGGGAGAGGGCACGGATGAACCGGGGAAGGTGTCGGTAGTTCTTCAGCTTCTGTTTCTCCTCACCATACTTTCACTTGCTCCCGCCATCCTGATCATGCTGACCTCGTTTACGCGAATCGTGGTCGTCCTTTCTCTCCTCCGGCACGCACTGGGGACGCAGCAGATGCCCGCGAATCAGATTATCGTCGGGCTCTCTCTCTTCCTGACCTTTTTTATCATGACCCCCGTCTGGAATACGGTAAATTCGCAGGCACTGCAACCCTATCTCCAGGAAGAAATATCGGGAGAAAGGGCCCTCGATCTGGCGGCTCAGCCCATAAAGGCATTCATGCTGAAACAAGCAAGGGAAAAGGATATCGCCCTTTTTGTGAAAATCTCAAAGGGGGAACGACCCCGGAATGTCGATCAAATCACACTTCCCGTTTTGATCCCCGCCTTTGTCATCAGTGAACTCAAGACGGCGTTTCAGATCGGGTTCATGATCTATCTGCCTTTTTTGATACTGGATATGGTTATCGCCAGCGTGCTTTTGTCAATGGGGATGATGATGCTTCCGCCCATCATGATCAGTCTGCCTTTCAAGCTCCTCCTTTTCGTTCTGGTTGACGGGTGGAATCTCATCGTCGGCTCGCTGGTTCAAAGCTTCGGATAGGGAATCGGAAAGCGCATGCCGCGTCTTTCCGGGAGAAAATACATTTCTTAACGCTCATGCCCCGCTGGCGGGGATGAGAAGGGGAGGAACGGATGTCAGCCGATCTGGTTATAGGACTCATGGCGGAAGCAGTCAAGGTTACTCTGCTGCTGGCCGCCCCCATGCTTGTGGTGGGCCTCATCGTGGGACTGATCGTCAGCATCTTTCAGGCCGTAACACAGATACAGGAGATGACCCTCACCTTTGTTCCCAAGATCGTGGGCGTTATGGTGGCGCTCATCGTCGCGCTCCCCTGGATGCTCAATCTTATCGTTACCTATACACAGAAACTGCTTAACACCATACCGATGTATATACGATAGGAGAAGAGACGGCGATGAATATGCCGAATATAACTGCAGCACAGATCGAGACATTCATCTTCGTTTTCCTGAGGGTGGGAGCAATCGTGGTGACCATTCCCATCTTTGGAAGCACCTCGGTCCCGGCGAGAATGAAGGCGGGTCTCTCCCTGATGATAGCCCTTCTCGTCTTCCCCTTTGTGGAGATGAATCCTCCTCCTCCCGAGATCCTGCCGCTCATCGTGCGGATGATGGGAGAGGTCACGATCGGTATCATTATCGGTTTCGCTGGGAGTCTCATTTTTGCAGGAGTGCAGATGGCGGGGCAACTCGTGGGTTTTCAGATGGGGTTTGCCATCGTAAATGTCTTCGACCCCGTCACCAGTTCCCAGGTATCGATTCTGGCGCAGTTCCAGTATCTCTTTGCTGTTCTGCTCTTTCTCGCCCTGGACGGCCACCATGTCTATTTGTCCGCCATCGCCGACAGCTACCGTCTGGTTTTTCCCTTTGAATTCTATTTTTCGGGTGAGCTGTTTCGGTCCATTGCCGGACTGGCAAAGGATCTCTTTATCATCGCCATCAAGGTGGGAGCCCCTGCCGTTGCAGTGCTTCTCATGGTCGACATCGGGTTTGGGTTGATCGCCCGGACTGTTCCCCAGATGAATATCCTCATTGTGGGGTTTCCCGTGAAGATAGCCATGGGACTGATCGGTATCGGACTCGCCCTCCCCCTTGTCTCGCGGATGATCGGTTCCATCTTTATCGGGTTCGGAGACAGGCTCCATGACCTCTTGCGTCTCATGTGATGATTTCTTGACAGGACCGTCAGCGGATAGACGGGTAATCCGCCGGCATTGAGCGTGCACGTATGGCTGAACAGAATAAGGATCAGGAACGGACTGAGCGAGCCACCCCTAAGAAGCGTGAGAATGCGCGGAAAAAAGGGCAGGTGGCGAAGAGCAGAGAGGTCTCGTCCGTAGCGGTCCTGGTGGCGGGACTGATTTTCTTCTGGTTCGGTTCAGCCGCTATGGGGGAGAAGATCATGGACCTTACCCGGTGGTCCCTGAGCCAGTCGGCCGGGTTCGGCGTTGATTACGGCAATATCCACTCCCTCTCGATCGACGTTATATACCGGGTGTTTGTGCTGGTTTTCCCTCTCTTTCTGGCCGCACTCTTTGTCAGTCTCCTTGTGAACTATCTCCAGATCGGGTTTGTGCTCTCGGCCGAGTCAGTTCAGCCGAAATTTTCCAAGATCGATCCCATACAGGGATTCGGGCGCCTCTTTTCCATCAGATCGCTGGTGGAACTGGTGAAGAACATCTTCAAGATCCTGATAGTCGGTTTCGCCGTTTATATCATCATGAGGGGGGAAGCGGAGAGATTCGTCCTTCTCGTGGATCAGAGCGTGTGGGGAATACTCCTCTATATCTGCGGTGTTTCATTCAAGATCATCCTCAGCGTCTGCCTGGTACTGATAGTCCTGGCGGCGCTCGATTACGCCTATCAGAAATGGGAATTTGAAAAAGAACTGCGGATGACGAAACAGGAGATAAAAGACGAGTCCAAGCAGTCGGAAGGAGATCCCCTCATCAAGGCGCGCATACGGCGCCTCCAGCGGGAAGCGGCCCGAAAGCGAATGATGGCGAATGTTCCCAAGGCGGATGTGGTCATCACCAACCCCACCCATCTCGCCGTGGCGCTCCTCTATGATCAGGAGAAGATGTCCGCTCCGACGGTGGTGGCCAAGGGCGCCGATTTTATTGCTCAGAATATCAAGGACATCGCCAGAAAACACCATGTTCCCATCGTGAACAACAAACCGCTGGCACAGGTATTGTATAGGAAGGTCGATGTCGATGGAATTATACCGGCAAATCTGTACCGTGCCGTTGCCGAGGTTCTGGCGTTCGTGTACGGGATGAAGATGAAACGAGGGTAACCGATGGCAAGCTCATACGCCGACATAGCCAGCTTCAGCCGCCTCTTCAAAGGGAGCAATACGGCTCTGGCCGCCGGGATTGCGGGCATTCTTCTGGTCATGATGATACCGCTGCCCCCTTTTATCCTCGATATCCTCCTCTCCTTCAGCATCACCTTCGCCCTCATCATACTCTTGGTTTCCGTGTACGTGCCGCGGCCTCTCGATTTTTCGGTCTTTCCGTCCATTCTCCTGATCGCGACGCTCCTTCGCCTCTCCCTCAACGTGGCCACGACCCGTATCATCCTTATCCACGGCAGCGAGGGTCCTGGAGCGGCTGGACAGGTCATTCAGGCCTTTGGTTCCTTCGTTGTGGGGGGGAATTACGTGGTCGGGTTCATCATATTTCTGGTGCTGGTCCTGATCAACTTCGTCGTCATAACCAAGGGCTCGACGAGAATAGCGGAGGTGGCCGCTCGGTTCACCCTTGACGCGATGCCCGGGAAGCAGATGAGTATCGACGCCGATCTGAACGCGGGGCTGATCAATGACGCGGAAGCACGTCGAAGAAGGCATGAGATCAGTCTGGAGGCGGATTTTTACGGGGCCATGGACGGAGCGAGCAAGTTTGTCCGGGGGGATGCAATCGCGGGTATCGTCATCACCATCACCAATATTCTCGGT
>CAZAST010000143.1:0-6404 GCA_964487805.1 uncultured Syntrophaceae bacterium | reverse complement strand
CATATCCCAGGGAAGGGGGTTGTCCATGCTCTTCTCGGCAAGATGTCCGGTCGCGTCGATTTCCAGCTCCGCCATGATTCGCCGCCAGATATCGAATCGAAACCGGTCGCTCCAGCCGTCGAACCGGCATCCTGCCTGAAAAGCCCCCGCCACAAGGGCGGCGATTCGCTCGTCTCCCCGCGCCAGGAGCCCTTCGAGAAAACTCATCTCCGGGTTGTGCCACTTAAGATTCATGTTTCTGTGCCGAATATGTCTTTTGAAGAAATCCTGTTTTTCCCGCGTTTCTTCAATCGTCAACTGGCGGTGCCACTGGAAGGGGGTAAAGGGCTTCGGCACGAAGGTTGAAATGCTGACGCTCACCTGCCGCCGGTTCTGCCCCTCCTTGAGGACTTTGTAAGCGAGATCCACGATTCCCTCGAGGTCTTCCCTTGTTTCCGAGGGGAGGCCGATCATAAAATAGAGCTTGATCGATTTCCATCCCCCGTCGAACACCTTTCGCGCTGTTGTCAGGAGTTCCTCCTCGGTGTTGCCTTTGTTGATAACGTCGCGCAGCCGCTGAGTCCCCGCCTCGGGCGCGAGGGTGAAGCTTGTCTTGCGGACCCGTTTGATCTGATTGATCAGGGTGTCGGTCAAAGTCTCCACCCGGAGCGAGGGAAGGGCGAGGGCAATCCGGCTGTCGTAGTACCGATTCATGAGCGATGTGAGAAGATGCTCGATGCAGGAATAATCGCCGGAGCTGAGAGACAGGAGGGATATCTCGTCCTGTCCCGTCGAAGAAAGCATGTTATGCGCCATCCCTTCCAGGATATGGGGTGATCTCTCTCTGACAGGCCTCCAGACCATACCGGCCTGGCAGAAACGGCATCCCCTGGTGCAGCCCCGGGCCACCTCAAGAGTGATCCGGTCATGGACGGTCCCCACGATGGGAACGATGGGCCGAGACGGGCCGCGCCATTTTTCCAGATCAGTCACGGCCCGTTTGCGTATCTTTGTGTCGCTGCCATGGAGAGCGGGGACCCAGACGCCGTCAATCCTCGCCAGGAGATCCAGGAGGCTGGAACGCACAATTCCCCGCTCCTTCCCATCCATCACCGCGCGGGCGATCTCTTCGACCACCTCTTCCCCTTCTCCGATGACAAAGGCGTCAAAGAAAGGCGCCATAGGCCTGGGATTGAAGGTACACGGACCTCCCGCGATAACGACAGGCATTCCGTTCTTCCGGTCCGCGGCATACAGGGGGATCTTTCCCATATCCAGCATGTTCAGAACGTTCGTGTAGGACAGCTCATACTGCAGTGAAAATCCCACGATATCGAAGTCGGAGAGAGGAACCCCCGATTCAAGAGTGGCGAGAGGGATGCCATGCGACCTCATAAGGGTTTCCATGTCAGGCCAGGGAGCGAAAACCCGCTCAGCTCCTACTCCAGGGATATCGTTCAGGATGGCGTAGAGAATCTGCAAGCCCAGATGGGACATGCCGATCTCGTACGTGTCGGGAAAAGCGAGGGCAACGGTGAGGCGGCAGGCGGTCCTGTTTATTTGCGCGGCATTGATCTCGCCTCCGATATACCTGCCCGGTTTTTCCACCAGAGGGAGAATGTCGTCAATGGATGAATACCGCATCAGACCGCAAGCTTTTTCGGTGTTTCAGGAATTACCTCCGTCGATCGACGGAGCCCACCGATGATATCTGCCAGATCTTTTTCAACAATCCTCCTGGCAGTCATGGTTCCTACAAAATCGCCCCCGACTACGGAGACCTTTCTCTTTGTACTCTCTCTTTGCTCAATGGTTGGTTCCATTTTGAATCCCTTCGCGCCGGACATGCCGGCACCTGTGCGGATGCTGCCGTATCTCCCGCAGCTTCGACAAAGCGAATCGGGCAGGGAATTCGGCCCTGCACAGATAGGCAAGCGTGTCTCTCTTGAAATCCTCCAGCAGCCCGTTAAAGACCTTTCCCCTATGTGGTGCGCTGACAAAGGTTCTTTCTTTCGTGTATTCGTAGAGTATTTCCGGACCGAACACCGCGACGACGCGCTCAAAATGAGCGGGATCGCTGAAATATTCTTTCATTACCGTGACCGGTACCGTTATCCGCAGCGTAACCTTCGTCGTGTCGGAGGCGATGGCCCGCGATCCATCCCATACCCGCATCGTCAGTCCGTTGGCGAGGGGTATCTCTTCCTTCAGTTCCATCAGTCTCTCACCTGTATAAGGCCGTGGGGGCAATTGATGGTGAAACGTTATATCACACCCCAAGCTTTTGGCAAACCTTTCTTGACTTGCGTCCTTACTTTCATATATGGACAGAACCCTTCAGAAAAGGATATGCCCGATGGAAAAATCGACAGCGTTTCTGCTCTTTTCCTGCCCCGATCAAAAGGGAATCGTGGCTGCCGTGTCCGGCTTCATAGCGCGCCATAACGGAAACATTCTGGATGCTGATCAGTATTCGCTACAGCCGGAGAATATGCTGTTCATGCGGGTGGAATGGGACCTGGAGGGTTTTACCCTTGGCCGCGGCGAACTGGAGGAAGCGATTGCCCCGCTCGTGAAACGGTTCGGGATGCAATGGAGTATCCATTTTTCCGATTATATGCCGAAAGTGGCCATCTTCGTTTCCCGGCATCTATACTGTTTTCACGATCTCATGCTGAGGCACCGCATGGGGGAATTCAAGGCGCAGATACCGATGGTCATCAGTAATCACCGTGATGTAGAGCCCCTTGCGGATTTTTTCGGCCTCGCCTGCCGGTACTATCCGATTACCCCGGAAAACAAAGAACAGCAGGAAAAGCGTGAAATCGCCGAACTGGAAAGAGAGGAGATCGATCTGATCATCCTGGCCCGGTACATGCAGGTGCTGAGCGCCCCGTTTGTCGACCGGTATCCCGGAAGAATCATCAACATACACCATTCCTTTCTACCCGCATTCGCGGGAAAGAGCCCCTACCGTCAGGCGTACGAACGGGGGGTAAAGATCATCGGCGCCACCAGCCATTATGTGACGGAGAAACTGGACGACGGACCCATCATCGCCCAGGATATTATCCGGATCACCCACAAGGATTCGGTGGACACCATGAAGCTCAAGGGGAAGGATCTGGAACGGACCGTCCTCTCGAAGGCGGTCAGACTGCATCTGGAACACCGGATTGTGGTGCATGGTTCAAAGACCATTATTTTCGAATGAGGCTGCTCCGACTGTTCGTAAGCTGCGGAAAGTAGTTCGTTTCATGCGTCATGTGTCACGGAGAGAAATGCTGAAACAGGGCCTTGTGGCGGGGATCGCCAAGGGGTGGCGGGGTTTTGTCTGGATGATGAAGATTGTCGTTCCCGTCTCCTTTTTCACTGCCCTGCTCTCATGGAGCGGATGGATGGAGTGGCTTGACTTCGTGATCCGCCCGGTTATGGGGTTTTTGAGCTTGCCGGATATTGCCGCCCTTCCACTGCTCATTGGCATGCTGACCAGTATCTACGGCGGAATTGCCTCCATGGCCGTGCTCCCTCTGAATGTGGGGGAGATGACCCTGATTGCCGTTTTTCTCCTGATCGCCCACAATCTTATTCAGGAGGGGATTATCCAGGGAAAATCGGGCATGGGGGGCGCAAAGGCGACCCTTTTTCGCATCGTCTCCGCCGTCATAACCATCCTTGTCATCGCCCCGTTCATAGACACGGCCGGACAGGGGGTCTCCGATACCGTAGCGACGGGGATTCCAGCCGTCCGCCAGGCATTCACGGCGATGATCATTCAGTGGGCGCGGGTGATGATCGAACTCGCCGTCAAGATATTTTTTATCATTCTGTGTGTGCTCACGGCCCTGGAGCTGCTCAAGACCTTCGGGTTGATCGATCGTATCGTCCGCTTTTTTTCGCCTTTCTTGCGGATTATGGGACTGAGCGAGCGTGTCACCGTCCTCTGGATTACGGCCGCCATATTCGGACTTTCCTATGGCGGAGCAGTCATTGTGGAAGAGGTGGAGAAGGGAGAACTGACCGCTGACGAACTGGAAAGCCTCCATCTTTCCATCGGGATCAATCATTCCATGATCGAGGATCCCGCCCTCTTTCTCCCTTTCGGCATCAGCCTGTTCTGGCTCTGGATCCCGCGTCTGGTGCTGGCCATGATCGCCGTGCGCCTGCTTGCGCTCTGGCAACGGTTCCGAAGACTTAAAAAGTATTGACAGCTTCCCGGATAGTATACTACATTGGAATCACGCTGATACCATATGTGTCTTTTCGAATTCACTTTCAACCACTGAGGAGGAAAGTCATGATTCCCGAACTTGATCGCATTCTTGAGGAACAGGTAAAGAAATGGGAGGTTTCGAAAGAGAGGAGAAAGGGCAAGGACGAAGCGGCTCCGCCTGTCGTCACGATTTCGAGAGAAACGGGAAGCATCGGCAATGATCTGATCCAGCGGCTCTCGCGGGAACTCGGCCTTGATGTGATAGACGACAAGATTATACATGAGGTGGCGAAAAGTGTCAGGATGAGCGAAAAGATCGTTTCGCAGCTGGATGAAAAGACGCGGAACCTCCTCGACAACTGGATCCTGTACCTCAAGACCACGCGGTTTCTCAGGGCCGATGAATATGTGCGCCACCTGACGAAGGTGGTGGGAGCCATGGGGGAGCAGGGCGGAGCCCTCATTATCGGAAGGGGGGCCAACCTGATTCTTCCCCCGGAAGAGACGCTGCGCGTACGGTTTATCGCGCCCCTTGAGGTGAGGGTGCGGAATATGATGAAGGAGGCGGGCATGGATGAAGCGGCGGCGAGGAACCAGATCCTCCTGAAAGACGCCGAACGCAGGGATTCGTTGAAACAGAATTTCAAGGTGGAAATAGAAGATCCCGCCCATTACGACTTGGTAATCAACACGGAATTTGTCGAGGATGAGCAGATCGTCAGCATTATTAAATCATCGCTGAAGTACAAAAAGATTCCCTCCAGGCGTAAGACCGATCTCATCCCCGACGCTGAAAAATCGATGAATTAACCGGAAGAACGATTCGCACGGAAAGGGGAGCATTGATGATTATCAGGCATTACGAGGATGTGCAGCCGATTGAGATGATGAAGGGCGTCAGAAAGAGGGTCGTCATAGGGGAGAAAGAAGGCGCCCCCAATTTCATTATGAGGATATTCGACCTGGAGCCCGGCGCGTCCAGTCCCCATCACGAACATTCCTGGGAGCATGAAATTTTCGTGCTTCAGGGAGAGGCTGTGGCGAGAGACGGCAACGGTGTTGAAACTGCTGTGGGCGAGGGGGACACCCTTTTCATTCCACCCGGTGAGGAGCACTGTCTGACCAACAAGGGAGAGGGGATATTCCGCTTCATGTGTCTCATCCCGACCGGAGCCGAACCCGCCTCACCCTGATAGACCGATCCCTTTCAGTCTACTGGCGGACCTGAATAATTTCACTATCAACCACCATGAGGATGTGAAGAGGTTTACGGGTTTCCCTTCCTTCAGAGAACGAGGTCATTCCCGTTATGCCGGGGTAGTTCTCGATACGGGAGATGCCGTCCCGCAGGTCCTCTCTGATTACCATGTTACCCCCCGTGATCAGATTGACCAGCATGTCTGTCGCATCGTAAGCGAGGGCCTCCACATTGTCCGGTTCTCTCCCCCACGCGGCGTAGAAGCGGTCAATGAAGTTTCTTACATCCGGACGCGGGCTGTTCAGAAAAAAGCAGTCGGTGAAAAGCGCCCCTTCGAAATATTCCACTTCTTTTTTCAGAAGGTCCGGGGAATTCCAGATGTTGGTCCCCAGAAGATGCACGCCAATCACATCGTAGAAAGCCAGCTGGGGTGCGATCATGCTGACGACGGAACTGGAATCGGGGATAAAGAGAGCGCCAAAATCTACGATCGGATTCCGGTTTTCTTCTGACCCTTTTTTTCCAAGGGTATTCAACCCTGTAATCGATTTGATTTCCTTCCCGAAATCGGTCTGCCCGACCGGGTATCCCTCAACCCCCCGGATCCGCCCCCCCTGCCGGTCCACTGCATCCCAGAAGAGGTGCGTCATCTCCCTGCCGTAATGATCATCGGGATGGAGGATGGCGAAATCCCGTATGCCGAGGTTGTTCACGGCAAAGGAGACAAGGGCGCGAACCTGTGCATCACCGGTCAGGAAGTTTCGAAACACGTAGTCACCTGTTTCAGTAATCCCCGCCCGTTGAGTCAGGGTGATGATGGGAACACCCAGCTCCTGGGCCTCTTCGGCAGCCTCCAGGGAAGTTGCGCTCCCGAGGGGACCGATGATGCCGATCACATGATGTTCGCTGACGAGTTTTCTGACCGCCTGCCGGGCTGTTGCCGGTTCTCCCTTTGAGTCCTCTATGAAGAGTTCGATGGGGGGGGCGCTCCGCCCGGGATCGAATGCCCCTGAA
>CAZAST010000142.1:0-6410 GCA_964487805.1 uncultured Syntrophaceae bacterium | reverse complement strand
ACATCGGGTACGCGATACGCAATGTACATTTTCCCGATCACGATCAGGATATCGATGCCCTCAACGACCTCAGATCCCCCACGCGGCTGCGGCTCGTATTCGACGAATTCTTTTTCTTCGAACTGGGAATGGCCCTCAAAAGAAAAGGTCAGATATTTGAGCGGGGGATTGCCTTTCCAACGGGCGGCCCTCTGGTGAAAAAGTTTTATGATATTCTATCGTTTGAGCTGACCGGAGCGCAGAAAAGGGTTGTTGGGGAAATCGAGACGGACATGGCGCGGCCCCATCCCATGCATCGCCTTCTCCAGGGGGATGTGGGGAGCGGGAAGACGGTGGTCTCCATGGCGGGATATCAGGCGGCCATCATGGCCCCCACCGAGATCCTGGCGGCCCAGCACTTCAATAATATCAGAAAGTGGTCGGAAGAATTGGGAATTCGCGTAGCGTTCCTCACGGGGAACATGAAGGCGGCTGAAAGGAAGGCCGCTCTCGCGGGCATCGAATCGGGAGAGATCGGGATTATTGTGGGGACGCACGCGATCATACAGGAAGGGGTCGCTTTCAGAAACCTCGGTTTTGTCGTGATCGACGAGCAGCACCGCTTCGGGGTCGTACAGCGGGCCGCCCTCAGGGAAAAGGGGCTCAATCCGGATGTCCTGGTCATGACGGCGACGCCGATCCCGCGAACCCTTGCCATGACCGTGTACGGCGACCTGGATCTCTCCGTGATCGACGAAATGCCTCCCGGCAAGAAGCCCATAAAAACCAAGGTGTTTTACGAGAAGAGCCGGGAACGGGTGTACGAGATCATCCGCAGGGAAGTGGCGAAGGGAAACCAGGCCTTCATTGTGTACCCCTTGGTGGAGGAATCGGAGGCCCTCGATCTGAAAGACGCCACGAGCATGGCCGCCCACCTTCAGAAGGATATCTTCCCTGACCTGAGCGTGGGACTGATCCATGGGAGGATGCACGGAGCGGAGAAAGACGCGATTATGGCGGATTTCAAAGGGCGCGCTCTGGATATTCTTGTCTCCACAACGGTGATCGAGGTGGGGATCGATATCCCGACCGCCTCCCTGATGGTGGTGGAACACGCCGAGCGGTTCGGCCTTTCACAACTGCATCAGCTTCGGGGAAGGGTAGGGCGAAGCGATCTGGATTCCTACTGTGTTCTCGTCGCCCAGCACCAGGGGAGCGCCGACGCTCGTAAACGCCTCCGGGTGATGGAACAGACAAACGACGGATTCCGGATCGCCGAGGAAGATCTCCTGATCCGGGGCCCCGGTGAATTCATGGGCACTAGGCAGTCAGGTCTCCCCGATTTTCGGGTCGCGAGCATCCTGCGGGATGCGGCCATACTGAACGAGGCGCGCCGGGAGGCCTTCCTTCTGGTGGAAAAGGACCCCGCTCTAGAGGCCCACCCGGAACTCAGAGAAGCGCTTCTGAGGCGGTGGGAGAGCCGCCTGGGGATTGCCAAAACAGGATAAGTCCTGAATTTTAACCTTGAAACTTTTACCCAACTGGTATAGCTGTCTCCTATCAAATACGGATTGCACCGAACGAAAGGGGTTGCCCCCGTGGACAAAGACATATCCATTGGTTTGATCGGATGCGGCACTATCGGTACAGGCGTCGTGAAACTGCTGCGGGACAACGGCGAGCTCATACGGAAGCGTCTGGGAGCGAGCCTGGTTATCAAAAAGATAGCCGATATCGATATTACGACCCCCCGGCAGATCGAGATCGACCGGCAGCTCCTTACCACGGATGTACGTGAGATACTGGACGATCCGGAAATATCCATTGTCGTGGAACTGGTGGGAGGCTGTACTCACGCGAAGACGATTGTCCTGGACGCGATCCGCGGCGGAAAGCACCTGGTGACCGCCAACAAGGCGCTCATCGCCTCCTGCGGAAACGAGATATTCGAGGCGGCCGACGACGGGAAGATCAACATCGGTTTCGAGGCAAGCGTCGGGGGGACGATCCCGATCATCAAGACCCTGAAGGAGAGCCTCGCAGGGAACAACATCGACTCCATCTTCGGGATCATGAACGGAACATGCAACTATATTCTCACTCGGATGACCAGCGAGAGGAGAGATTTCCAGTCGGTCCTCATGGAGGCGCAGGAATTCGGTTTCGCGGAGGCCGATTCGTCCTACGATATCGAGGGGATCGATACGGCCCACAAGCTCGCGATCTGCCTGTCTCTGTCCTACGGGAAACGGGTAGCCCTTGACGACATCTACCGCGAGGGGATTTCCAAGATGAGCCCGCTCGATATCGAGTTCGCCGG
This sequence comes from uncultured Syntrophaceae bacterium, assembly GCA_964487805.1. GTDB lineage: Bacteria > Desulfobacterota > Syntrophia > Syntrophales > UBA2210 > UBA6078. The sequence goes on along the minus strand of CAZAST010000142.1, from coordinate 4,111 downwards.
CGATCTGGGGTACACCATCAAACTGCTGGCTATCGCGATCAGGCGGTGGGGCATGATAGAGGCCCGGATACATCCGACCATGATTCCCTTCGACCACATCCTGGCGAGCGTCAACGGTAATTTCAACGCCTTTCATCTGATGGGGGACGCCTCCGGTTCGGTTTTCCTTTACGGCCAGGGGGCCGGGATGATGCCCACGGCAAGCGCCGTGGTGGGAGACTTAATCGATATATCGCGGGATATTATGGCGGGGACATGGCGAAGGGTTCCCCTGCGTTCGTACAAGAAGGAGGAGATCGAAGATATCCATCTCCTTCCCATGGATGATGTGGTCACGAATTACTACTTCAGATTCTCGGCGGTCGACCGTCCCGGCGTCCTTTCCAAGATATCGGGAATACTGGGGAAACACGATATCAGCATATCGTCGGTCATCCAGAAAGAAAAGAAGCTCGACAGGGACAAAGGGGTGCCCATTGTCGTTACCACCTACAAGGCGCGGGAGAAAAACGTTCGCGCCGCGCTGGAGGAGATCGACAATACCCTCGATGACGTCGTCTTCGGAAAGACAACGCTGATCCGGATAGAGGATGAATCGCTGAGATGAAATACGTTATTCTGCTGGGCGACGGGATGGCGGACTATCCGCTCCCTGAACTGCAGGGGAAAACACCCCTGTGCGCTGCTCATATACCCCACATGGATCGAATGGCTTCGGAAGGAACGCTGGGATTGATCGATACGATTCCTCCCGGCTTTACGCCCGGGAGCGACGTGGCGAACCTCTCGGTCCTGGGGTATGACCCGTCTGTATATCATTCCGGACGTGGCCCCCTGGAGGCCGCGAGCATGGGCATCCATCTGGCCCCCGACGACGTGGCCTTCCGCTGTAATCTCGTCACGTTCGGCTCCGGGAATGAAACCGTGATGGAGGACTTTACCGCTGGCCACATATCCTCCGAGGAGGCGCGGCGGATTGTAATGGACCTCGATGCGGAGTTGGGTTCACTCGATATTACCTTTTATCCCGGTGTCGGATACCGCCATTTGATGGTATACAAAGGCGGTTCCGCCTCGCTGAAGACAGTTCCGCCTCACGATATCACCGGACAGGCAATCGCGGGCCATCTGCCCCTTGGAGATGGATCAGAACAAATCAGATGGCTTATGGAGCGATCGCGCGCTATATTGAAGAACCATCGCGTGAACCGCGAGCGCGCGGCGCAGGGGAAAAGGCCCGCGACCTCCATATGGCTGTGGGGTCAGGGGAGGGCGCCTGCCATGAAACCCCTTACCGACCGGTACGGGATCAGGGGAGGGATTATATCCGCCGTTGATCTCCTGAAGGGAATCGGTACCTACGCCGGGCTCGAGGTCCTCCCCGTCGAGGGAGCGACCGGGTACACCGACACCAACTACCGGGGGAAGGCGGAAAAGGCCCTCGACTTTCTCAAGGACGGCGACTTCGTCTTTCTCCACGTGGAGGCCCCCGACGAGATGGGACACGAAGGGGACATAGACGGAAAGGTCAGGGCCATAGAGGACTTTGATCGGGAGGTCGTGGGGACCGTGCTTTCGGGAATCCCTTCCCTGGGAGACTTCAAGATAATGGTGCTGAGCGATCACCCGACCCCCATCGCGCTGAAGACCCATTCGTCGGACCCGGTTCCTTTCGCGGTTCTTTCTTCAATTGAGGGGGAGAATGCCGCAACGGGCGCTTTCTATCATGAAGCGGCGGCCCGTGACACAGACCTGATGGTTTCTCCCGGTTATTTGCTTATGGATTACTTTCTGGGAGACTGGAGAGGGTTTGTTGAAAAAAAAAGGTGAATACCGGATTCGGGTGACTTACGCGGACACAGACGCCATGGGCGTCGTCTATTATGCCAACTATTTGAAATGGTTCGAGATAGGGCGGTCTGAATTGATGCGTGACCTGGGTATCGTCTATTCCGAATTGGAAACGGCGGGATATTATCTGCCCGTAATCGAGGCACACTGCCATTATCTGCTTCCGGCCCGGTACGACGAAGTAGTCGTGATCGAGACGGAGATCACCGCAATCAGACGGGCCAGCGTGCGCTTTGATTACGTGATACGCGATGAAAATACAGAGCGTATCCTGGCCGAGGGATTCACTCTCCATCCTTTTACCAGTAAGGAAGGGAAAATCGTACGGGCGCCAAAGCATGTGTCTGACAAAATAACCGGATAACAATAAAGGAGTTTTTGAATGGCGGATAAGCTGACAAAGAAAGAGTTGGAACAGCCGGATGAATTTCACACCATGGGGTGGCGGGCAATCCAGTATCTGTCAACGCACAGAAAGAGGTTTTATACGGCTGGAGCGATTGTTCTCCTGATCCTGGTCCTGGCCGGGGGATGGTATTTCTACCGTCTGAGTTATGAAAAAAAGGCCCAGAACCTCTATTCATCCGCCTATAGCTTGTATTCGGCGCCGGGAACAATCGGAGAAGACATGCGGGGTGCGTATTTGAAAGCCCTCACGACATACGAAGAACTTGTCAGGGACTACCCGCGCAGCCGGGTGGCCACTCTCGCCCTTTACAATATGGGGAATCTTTATTTCCATGTCGATGATATGAAAAAGGCCATCGAATCGTACCGGAGCTTCCTGAAACGATCAGGAGATCAGGATATATTGATAGCGCTTGCCCATCAGGGGCTGGGTTACTGTTACGAGCAGACCGAAGAATATGATAATGCATTGAAATCATTTGAAGACGCGAATCGGACTGTGAAGGGAACGCGATTTGAATATGTCAATTACGCGAATATGGCGCGTATGTATGAAAAGATGGGCAAGCCGAAAGAGGCCATTGAATTTTACGGCAAGGCTGCCGGTAAGATGAAGGACCCCCTTATGGAAGCCCTGGTGAAAAGAAAGCTGGCGTCTCTGGCCCCGTGAAAGGGATGCACGAATACAACAGAATCAATCGGAAGGATACGTTCAAAGCATATGAAAGTATTGATGTCAGGAAATGAAGCAATCGCGCGGGGGGCCTATGAAGACGGCGTTGCCTTCGCCTCTGCGTACCCCGGAACCCCGAGCACGGAGATTATAGAGGCATTTTCGAAATATGACGGCGTCTACGCCGAATGGGCGCCCAATGAAAAGGTGGCTCTTGAGGTCGGGATCGGCGCCGCTCTCGCCGGAGCGAGGGCTCTGGTGGTGATGAAGCACGTGGGGGTCAACGTGGCCGCAGATCCTCTGTTTACGGTAAGTTACACCGGCACCGAGGGAGGTCTGGTCATTATCAGCGCTGATGACCCATCCATGCACAGTTCCCAGAACGAGCAGGATAACCGCAACTACGCGCGGGCCGCGAAGATTCCAATGCTGGAACCAGCTGACAGCCGCGAGGCAAAGGAATATATAAAAATCGCCTTCCGGCTCAGCGAAGAATTTGACACACCTGTGTTTCTGAGAACGACCACACGAATCGCCCATTCCAAATCGGTTATCGAACTGGATGAACCCGCAGCCAGGAGGGAAGAAAGGGGGATCCGGTATGATCCGTCAAAATACGTGATGGTGCCTGCCAAGGCGCGGGAGCGGAGGGTCAAAGTCGAAAAGCGAATGGAACGGCTTCGGGAATTCGCCGAGACGTTTCCCCAAAACAGGATGGAGATAGGGGATACGCGGATCGGTATTATAACAGCCGGCATGCCCTATAATTACGCGAAAGACGTGTTTCCCGGTTATTCCTACCTCAAGCTGGGCATGGTCCATCCTCTTCCGCGGCGCCTCATCAGGGAATTCGCTTCAAAGGTTGAAAAGATATATGTGGTTGAAGAACTCGATCCTTTTATTGAGGAACAGGTGCGGGCGCTGGGGATCGAGGTCGTCGGCAAAGAGGCGTTCCCGTACACAGGCGAGTTCGATCCCGGAATCATTGAGGTGGGGATTACCGGTACGAAAACAAAAGGCGCCGTCCTCCCTGACCGGCTGCTTCCCCAGAGACCTCCGAATCTGTGCCCGGGCTGCCCGCACAGGGGGCTCTTCTATGTGCTCGGAAAGCTGAAGGTATTTGTGACCGGCGATATCGGGTGTTACACCCTCTCATTCATGAAACCTCTCGAAGGGCTT
>CAZAST010000141.1:0-6488 GCA_964487805.1 uncultured Syntrophaceae bacterium | reverse complement strand
AAGGGGGCTTTTACCGGGGCCACCGAGAAAAAGAGGGGGAAGTTCGATCTTGCCAATAAGGGGACCATCTTTCTTGACGAGGTCGCCGATATGAGCCTGAAGGCGCAGGCAAAGATCCTCAGGATCCTCCAGGAAAAAAAGTTCGAGCGGGTAGGGGGGACCCGGATTATCGATACCGATGTACGGGTGATCGCGGCGACCAATAAGGACTTGGAATACGAAATGGAGGAGGGGCGTTTCAGGCAGGATCTGTATTACCGGCTGAACGTCATCCCGCTCCATGTTCCCCCGCTGAGAGAACGGATCGAGGATGTTCCTCTTCTGGCGAGGCGGTTCATGAAAGATTTCTCGCGCAAGGAGACAAAGGCGGAGAAACGTATTGCCGATGACGCCCTTGCCGTTCTCATGCAGCACACCTGGCCCGGCAACGTGAGAGAGTTGAAGAATATCATCGAACGGCTGGCGATCACATCCCCGTCGGACATCATTACCGCGGGAGACATACCGCCCCTCTCGAGGGAAAGCCACGCCGCAGCTCCCACTGTTTCCGCAGGGGACGGCGATTCTCTCAGGGGAGCGAAAGAGGAGTTTGAGAAAGACTATATTGCGCAGAAGCTGGCGGAAAACAAGTGGAACATAAAGAAAACGGCCAAGGCGATCGGGCTTGAGCGGAGCAACCTTCACAAGAAGATCAAGGCCTACGGACTCGATGAAGGGAAACAAAAGGGGCGATAGGGCACCGTTCTCTCCCGCCGGCACCCTGATCCGGTTGTTTCCCTGATATGATCAGACGAGGACCGTCAATGGAAATCCGCCCAGGGGCCTCCGAAGGGGGCTTCATTTCATTAGGGAACGAGTTCACCCCTTCGCCACAGTCCATTCCCCTCCTCTTTGAATACCATCACATTACCCATCCCGTCCGACGGAAAGACGTCCTTTTATGTCGGACAGAGAAAACCGATTGAAAGGAAGGAAGATGATTCCCAGCAGCGCGACCGTGCTGATACTGAGGAAGTGATGCACGATGGCGTAGGCGAGGGCGTCGGCCTTGTGGATGCCGAAGAGGCCGAGCCCCAGGATGCAGAAGAAATGCCAGTTTCCGACGAACCCGGGCGCGGTCGGGACGGCAATCCCCAGTATGATGATGATCAGAAGAACCAGGGCCGCCGCAAAGGGGAGATCAAAGCCGAAGGCGAAGAAGAAGATGTACATGACCGTGGCGTTGATCACCCATATGGCGATGGAAAGAAGAGCCACGTAGCCCATGGATCTTATGTCCGAAATGATCTTGAACCCGTCGATCAGGTTATGGATCACACCGACGACCCTGAGGCGCCATCGTTCAGGAAGCCTCCGTAAGAGGGGATCAAGGAAAGTGAGGGAGGCTTCCCTCCTGAGGATGAGAAGTGTCATGAGAACAAGGAACAAGAGCGTTATCAGGAGAAAGAAGAGACTCCCCCGGATCAGCCACGGGGGAAGCGGCATGAGCAGAACGACGACGAAGAAGATCGCCAGGATGCTCAGGCCGTCGAATACACGTTCCACCAGTATGGTTCCCACCGCTGAAGACATGCTAACGCCTGTCTTTGCGCTGATGAGATAGGGGCGCGCAAGTTCGCCGATCCGGGCGGGGATGGCGACCACGGCCAGAAACCCTACGCAGGTGACGGAGAAAAGAGAACCCTGATCGATGGACATGATCGGTTTCAGAATGACGCCCCACCGGTATGATCTGAGTGTCTGTATGCAAACCAGGAGAAGAAATACGGGAGGGATGCAGAAAAGCCTTACGCCCTTCAGGCTATCGGCGATACCCCGGGGATCGACGCCCCTGAATGAAAGATACACAAAGAACAGGCCGAGGGCGATTCCGAAACACAATTTCTTTACCATGATACGGATGCCGCCTTTGGATGAAATCAGGAGTCACAGCGGGCCGGTCAGGGAGAGACATTCTACGGATGTGTTACTCGGACAGGTACGCGGCCACCTTGTCGTGGAGTCGTTGCGACGCCGATTTATTGCCGATGATGCCGACCCTTATGGATACGGTGGTCAGGTCCTTTGTCTTGTATTCGACGACAAACCGGACCCGCTCGCCATCGATCATGGCCTGGATTGTTCCCTTGCTTATCTCTTTCTCGGGGAAGACATCGGTCGCGTTCATATAGGCCACGGTTTTTTCGCAGGCATTCCACGCCTTGTCGAATGAGGCGGGGTAATCGGTCTTGAGTTCGCCGTTCACGTAGAAGTACGCCCCTGTTCCTCCCCCGACCGCGGCGCCTCCTACCACGGCGGCGGCACAGCCCGACAGGATGAAAGCACAGACTATCGCAACCAACAGCAAAGACCCTTTTTTCATGACAGTACCCTCTTGGTTTCTTGTTTTTTTCAATATGTCGCCATATTGCTTTCCGTGTTTTTCCGGCAGGAGATGGTATCGTTCAGGCGCGCATCCCCCGTATTCGAACTTCTCGTTCTCGATCCACGTCGATCCGGCGGCAACCGGATATGCCGGCTTCACTTTGTTTTCAGGCTGATTCCGCACAGGGTGTTCCCTCGTTCGCTCTGGGAGACTTCTACCACATTTGCCCGCAATATCAAAACGGAAATGTTCGCAGCGCGCTCAAGCTCCTGGTCGAAGTACGTACTCTCCGATCCTCTCACCCCTTGCTCGAGGATTGTTCCTTGTTCCATAGACCGAGGTATTGGAGGAAATGTTTCATCGTGCCTCTCCCCCCGGAAGAAATGATCGGTCTATGCCGTCCCCAAAAGGAAAAAAGTCTGTACCACCTTTGCTAATTTTGCCTTTCTGGTGTAGAAGAGGGCGCATGAAAACACGTGCGTCTTTGCTGATTATCTGTCTTGCTCTGCTGATACTGTGGCCGGGCCGTGGGGCCGCTGTGTCCGTGATCTATCCCACCGATACGGGGAGGGTTACCATACACTCGGAATATCGCAGGCTCAGCCAGGGAGAGGTTGTCAAGGTAACCCTTGTATCACCCGAGGCAGCCTCGGCAAAGGTATACTTTGACGGGAAGGAATACCCCTTTGCTTCAGACCGGGAGGGTCTGAAGCATTTTACCCTCATCGTCCTCAGTCTCGACATGAAGCCGGGAACTTACGATGCCGTTGTTCACCTCCAACCGTTCCACGGCGTCCCGAAAGACATTGCCTTCAAGCTTACCCTGTCCCGGGGGACATTCCCTTCAAGTACGATACGGGTGGCACAGCGCTTTACGAGCCCAACGGCACCCCAGCTCAAAAGGATACGGGAGGAGCAGACGTTTCTCCGTGGCATATACACGACATCCGTACCGGGCTGGCTGGGCACGGGAAGATTTATCATGCCGGTAGATGACCGGGTAACGGGGGTATTCGGCGCTCGGAGGATCTTTAATGACGAAGTGGTGTCCCGCCATCGGGGCGTGGATATCCGTTCACCTGCCGGCACACCCGTGAAGGCGTCAAATACGGGGAAGGTTGTCCTGGCTCGGGACCTTTTTTTCTCAGGGAATACCGTTATCATGAACCACGGGATCGGTCTCTTCTCCATCTACTGTCATCTGTCGGAGACAGCCGTCACGGAAGGGGCCGTTATTGAAAAGGGGACAGTGATCGGACGTGTGGGGTCAACGGGGAGATCCACCGGGCCTCACCTGCACTGGGGTCTGCGGCTGGTGAACGATTACGCGGATCCCCTGTCGATCATTCATCTTTCCTTTGACTGAAGGAGCTCGGCGCTATGATGCCCCGGATGGAATGATCCCGTCAAAGCACTGGAGACACAAACTGTTCCGGGGCATGAGCAGGGATGCCACGAAGGCATCCATGGTGTTAAACTTGACGGAATCAGCGCCGAGGGTGAGGGCAACCCATGACTCAAGTTCCATCAGTTGATCCATGGAGAGGATCCCGTCCGTCTTGACATGTTTCCGCGCCAGCAATTCCCCGCCCGAGCGGGTGGAGATTCCGAAGGCGCAGGGGTACATGAGGGGAGGGCAGGCAATCCTCACATGGACCTCCTTCGCTCCCGCCTTTTTGAGGTCTTTCACTTTGTTGAGAATCTGTGTCCCTCTGACGATCGAATCGTCGCAGAGGACAACCCTTTTCCCTTTCACATAGGGAAGGACGGACAGCTTCCGCTTGGCCATCTTCTCACGGGCAACCTGGGTGATCTGTGTATAGCTTCGGTCGGCATACCGGTTGTAGAGAAACACATCCTGATAACTGATCTTCGATCGTCTGTGATACCCGAGCGCATGTCCCATGCCCGACATGGGAACGGGCGCGACGATATCGGCAACCATCCCTCCTTCGTCAATATCTCTCTGGGCGAGGCTTTCGCCGAGATTGTTCCGGGCCTCCTGCACGTAAACGCCGTCAATGATGGAATCGATACTCGCGGTGTATGCCCATTCAAAGGCGCAATGCGCCCGGCGCGGTGAGTCGAGCTGTTCCAGCGTCTGAATCCCCTCGCTGTCGATGAGGACGATTTCTCCCGGGGCCACATCCCGTATAATGTCCATATCCATATTCTGGATGGCCCGCGATTCCGAACTCACGGCGAGCCGCTCGGAGTCTCCCCCGAGAATAAGAGGCCGGAATCCATACAGGTCCCGGGACGCGTAAATGCCATCCTTGGTCAGTACCACGAGGGAATACGAACCCTGGATCTTTTCGGAAAGGGCGGATATGCCCCTTACTATATCCCCCTCCCCCTCCTCGATAATAATCTTGGAGATGATCTCTATATCGTACCCCTTGTAAAACGATTTTCCCCGGTTCATCATATCTTCCAGGAGGGCATGGGCGTTGATGACATTGCCGCTGAAGGCGACCGCGATCTCTCCGGCGCGGGTGAGCCACTTCATGGGCTGCCGGTCACGCAGGCTTACATGGCCTATCCCCCACCTGCCGGTCAGCCTTCGCAGTTCTTCACCCGTGAATCGCGCGGCGACTCTCCCATGGTGGGTTATATGATTGATTTCCGTGTCGAAGGTGGAAATTCCGCAGTATTCCTGTCCTCGGTGCTGGAGGAAGTCCAGCCCCTGATAGATATCATCCGCACAGGACCTTGTTGAATATATGCCGAAGACACCGCAATTTTCCTCTATGAATTTCATGGTCTGATCCTTCTCCCTTTACGCGCGGGGGTTAACCGGTCTATAAAAGCATTCCTGCGTAGAGAACCACGGCGTGGGCCATATACAGTCACCATAATGCAATCAAAAGAATCATCAACCCATGTCCAGATGGTAGCTCTGAAGGGATTTCACGCGGCCGTGGTCTTTGCGGGTGGCGGCGATCCCTTTCACGGCGGCTATGGCCGCGGCTGCCGTGGTGATGTAGGGAACCTTGTATCTGATCGCGGTTTTCCTGATATATGAATCGTCATACTGGCTCATCCTGCCGCTCGGCGTGTTGATCACGAGATGGATTTCATGGTTTTTTATCCCGTCCGTTATATTGGGCCGCCCCTCATGCATCTTGAGTATGACTTCAGAGTGGATCCCGTGTTCCGCCAGAAACCCGTTGGTTCCCCTGGTGGTTTTCAGTGAGAAACCAAGTCGCTCAAACTCACGTGCTACACTGAGGATTGCTTTCTTATCGTCATCGTGCGCGGTGATGAGGACGGTTCCTGTTTCGGGAAGGCCCTGACCGGTGGCCTCCTGGGCCTTGAAGAAGGCCAGACCGAACGAACCGGCCATCCCCAAGACCTCTCCCGTCGACCGCATTTCCGGCCCCAGGAGGGGGTCGACCTCCGGGAACATATTAAAGGGAAAGACTGCCTCCTTGACACCGAAATGTCGTAGAGCCTTCTTCTCCAGACGAAGGTCCTTCAGTTTCTTCCCCAGCATGAGCTGCGTGGCAATCCGCGCCATCGATATGTTGCAGACCTTGGAAACCAGGGGCACCGTCCGGGATGCCCGGGGATTTGCCTCAAGGATGTAGACAACGTCATCCATAATAGCGTACTGGATGTTCATCAACCCCACCACCTGGAGCTCCTGTGCGATCTTTTGCGTGTATTCGGAGATCGTGGCCATGGCGGCCTCCGACAGGCTGACGGGGGGAATGGCGCACGCGGAGTCTCCCGAATGGACCCCCGCCAGTTCGATATGCTCCATAATAGAGGGGATAAAGACATCAGTTCCATCGGAGATGGCGTCGGCCTCCACCTCGATGGCATTCTCCAGGAACTTGTCGATGAGGACGGGCCTCTCGGGGGTGACATCGACAGCGGCGGCGAGGTAGCGCCTCAGCATGTCCTCATCGTGAACCACTTCCATGCCACGCCCTCCCAGGACGTATGAAGGCCTCACCATCAGGGGATACCCGATATCCTGCGCGATGACGAGGGCCTCCCCTATGGTGCTTGCCATCCCCGATTTCGGTTCCGGTATCCCGAGTTTTTCAATCACCTTCCGGAAGCGATCCCGGTCTTCGGCCAGGTCGATCATCTCCGGCGAGGTGCCGATGATCTT
>CAZAST010000140.1:0-6493 GCA_964487805.1 uncultured Syntrophaceae bacterium | reverse complement strand
TCCCTCTAATGTCGCACCGGATGGAGGGGTTATTGTCACTGGGTTGCCGTCGTATGCGGAAGTGCGGCGGTACACCTTGCGGCCGTTTATCGGGAAGCTGGAAGAGACAGGGACAGTGTAGTTGCTTTTTGATATGTTTACAGATGGGTTTGAAGTGGTGAGAAGGTATACGTCACCACTGCCAGCTGCTGCATACAAGTCACCTTCGTGTGATGCAAGACCGTTGTACCAGTCTCTAGATGTTTGTCCGGTTGGTTGGAATACGCCAGAACTGTCCATTTTATATATGTCGCCATTGTGAACTGCCGCATACAAGTCACCTTCGTGTGATGCAAGACCGTACCAGCTTCTTGTTGTTTGGCCGGTTGGCTGGAATATGCCAGCGCCGTCCATTTTATATACGTCGCCGTAGTAAACTGACGCATACAAGTCTCCGTCGTGTGATGCAAGGGCGAACCAGTCACTTGATGTTTGTCCGGTCGGCTGGAATATTCCTGCGCTGTCCATTTTATATACGTCGCCTTCGTGAACTGCCGCATACAAGTCACCTTCGTGTGATGCAAGACCGTACCAGCTTCTTGTTGTTTGGCCGGTTGGCTGGAATATGCCAGCGCCGTCCATCTTGTATATGTCGTCACTGGGAACTGTTGCATACAGGTCTCCGTCGTGTGATGCAAGGGCGAACCAGCCCCTTATTGTTTGCCCGGTTGGTTGGAATATTCCTGTGCTGTCCATCTTGTATATGTCACCGTTGATACCGTTGATATCTGCTGCATACAAGTCACCGCCGTGTGATGCAAGGCCACGCCATAGTCTTGGTGTTTGTCCGGTCGGCTGCTCCTCGCTGAACACACTAAAAAAGCTAGCCCATGCCCGAACGAGCGCATCTGTCGTACCGTCGCCTCCACTTCCTGCGAGCCGCGGATCGGTAGTTGTTACAAAACGATTAGCCTCCCCCGGGGCTCCGTGCGAACCGACAAGCGCCGCCTTTTCTTCTGCAGTAGGTAGCCGTCCGTCTGAATCTGTAACGTACTTGTTCTCCGCTCCGGGTGTCTCGCTGGTTCCGACAAGGGCCGCCTTTTGATCGGAAGTCGGAAGCCGATCGTTAGAGTCCGATTCGAGTAATGTGCCCCATCCTGTGCCGAGACTTGAAAGTTCACTCGGCTTTGTTCCATGAGGATTCCCTGTTTCCTGAGAATGATTATAGGCAGTGACTCCATGGTCCCCTCTATGCGCAGTGGAAGAAGTAGTTCCAAGAGCAAGGGACTTGCTTATCTCAACGTAGGCAGACCCGGACCAGCGGAAAGTTAGGTTGACGTCAAGAGCAACATAGATCTTCCCAGTTTCGCCTATCGCTGGGAAGGCCGCCTCGTTCGCGTACTCAAGAACATCGTCAACGTAGGACGGCAAGTTTGAAGAAGGGACTAACCCGTTATCAAGCGGACAAACACCGACGCCAACATCGTCTTCAGTCACGAAAGGATTGCTTGCGCTCGGCACACCGCTGGTTCCGGCAAGAGCACCTACCACGGGAGATAATACGCCTAGCGCGGCTTTTTCATCGTTTGACGGAATGAGTGCTGTTTCAATAGAATCGAGCTTGCTCTTGTCGCCATTTCCCATCAAACCCCTTGCCAATGTCGTCGCATCCGGTATCTGGTCTAAACCGGTAAGATGTGAATCAACGTGAGCAGTTGGCGTTCGCGCATTGCTTCCCCTCGGGTCATTCGACTGCATTGCTTTCCCGGCGGCGGATTCTAAAGAATCAGCAAGTTGTACTTTCCCTTTTTTCGTTATCGAAGCATCAGATATCCAAGAATCAAGTGTCCCCTGTCCATCCGAAACAGGAATGACATTCGGGTCCGGAGTATCTGTGCCAACCGGGTCAGTCCCATTCAAGCCATGCGACGGAGCATGAGCGTCAGGAACACCTCCAAGCGTTGAGAACGGTGCGTGGTATTGTTTCCCGTCTCTCCAGACTTCAACTATGTCTGTATCCTCAAGCGGTAAAGCTATAATCGGATACTGCGGGGTCGTCTTGTGTTCTCTTGCCATTATTGTGCCACCTTGTAATCGCCCAATTCGTCAACCTTAAAGTCGCCGGTATCAGACACTTTGTAAATATGTCCGTCTTCGTCGTACACTACGCGCTCGATCAGACAAACTCTTATTTTCGTTTCAGGTTCCTTCGGCGAAACTGAAAGCACCTTGCACTTCCACCTTCCCATCCATTTTCTATTTGCTGTTTCAAGCTCAGCAATTATTGTATCATAGATGCGAAGTGTCAAATACTTTTCTTCCGTCAACGTAAACTCACTGAACCGGCGGACCTTTCCAAAAGTAGAAGCATCAAGCGCCGCACGAGCAATCGCATTTTCTTTACCGGTCAAAAATGTCGATATCGGCAAAGTCGGCTTTTGCCGGGTGTTCTTTGCTACCTCAGCTTGAGCAGACGAATCGGTATATGTTGTTTCTGTTCCCTCATCATAGTTCTTGTCGTACCCTACTTGTGAAAAAGCAAATATCGTCTCACGGTCAGTAGTAATCCGTAATGTTCCGTTCTCTTTGATTTCCTCTTTCTGGATATAGTGAATCGGCTCCCTGCTGTCGTCATCTATACGAATTGTTCTTAGCAATGAACTGTTGAACTCATACCGGAATCGTAGGTTGCAACCTTCCTGCAATTCCTTGATCACGTTGTACAGTTTTTTTTGTTTGCTTAAATAAAACCCGCCCTGAATAATTCTGGAGGCTTCGCTTGTCCACTCCGCAGTGTCATAGAATGACGAATTAAAAGTTATACCGTTGGCCATTTCATCGAGCGCAACAATAACATCAGTCAAACGTGTTTGTGCCTCTCCGACAGCATCGATACAGCGACATTTTTTCGGATCTCCATCTACACGCGCAACTGCTTGAGCCATGACAAACTCTCCGGTTGCAAGGCTTGTCGATACCGGTGTGAACGAAGTCCATTTATCATCCGACAATAACTGAATTACGCCAAAGCTGGTCATCGCTCTTGCAACTCGATACGAAACATTCCCAGTCCCGTTATCATTTGTCGGAATTGCAGGAACGACTTTGACCGGACCGGAGCAGTATGGAATAGGTTTGCCAATCATCTCGCTTTTCATCTCTGGATAATCTACTGCTGTGAACATATCAACCGGCACCATAACGTCATAGGTGTTCCGAACATCATTTCCGGTTATCGTTCCGTCTGTCAGTGCAATGTCAATATCCTCAAACAAGAATCCCGCAAGCGGTTGCAATTCTTCACGATCATATTCCGTTCTTTCATCGTTCGGCAATCTATAGTGATGAACATCGTTATTGAACAGCGTTAACTCGTTCATGAAGTCAAGCTCTCCGCCGTGGTTCATGATTTTCATTGACAGCTTTGTCATAGCAAGCCGGGAATAGTTTACGAGGTCTTCTTTGATTGTATACTTCGGCGGTTCCTTGAGGACCGGGAGACACCACGATCCGCCTATCGTCACCGGCTTGCGATCGCAGATACCGAATGAATACTGAAAGTCCGCAACATCCCAGATCGGGTTAAAGTCCGGGCCGTAATTTATCCGGAGAACTTGGCTTCCCCAGTTGAAAGCATACGATTCAAAATGCGTGTTCACGTCTTCAAAAACATTATACTTCAAGAGACGCCGAGTTGAATTTATCGACACAGCCATGACGTTTACTTTTTCGAGCGTTGATTCATCTTTACAAGAAAAAACCTTTGTCCAAAACTCGGCCAGCTTCGCTACATTTATCGTGAAGTCGAACGTGAAAGGGGCCACGCAAGCCCAGCGAGTAACATATCGTGTTAGGCCAATTTCAATTACATTCATGTCAACACTATCTTCCCAAGTGCACCAGCACCGCCGGTTGTTGTTGAGTCTGGGCCTGTTCCACCGCCGCCACCACCACCAGCACCATAAGTTGTTCCGGCGCTTCCGTTCGCGCCTATTCCGCCGCCAGACCCGCCACCAAGTCCGCCGCCGTGTCCACCGTTGTACTGACCTATTCCGCGCTGTCCCCGGTGTCCTCCACCAACGAGCGCAGTCAGTCCACCAAACTTTGTATGCGCTGCCGTTACTTCGCAAGCTATTACTTGTCCAGGATATACATTGAGGTCAGATTCAACCTCTCGCCCGCTATCTCCTCCGTTTCCCGGTGAGTTCGGCCCTCCATTTGATCCAGCATCTCCGGGACCGGTCAATTTAACATGAACGCGGTACACCCCAGCGGGAACGGTATAACTGCTGGTTGCGGTAATCGTTTGCATCTCCGGAAGCCCGAGAACCTTATATACCTGTCCATCGAGTAGAGCAGTCATCAATAGAGTTTTCCACTGTTGCGGCAGGTTTCTTGTCAATACATAATTCCAGTTTGCATCCATATCCCGCGACAAAAACTGCGCAAGGTTTCTCTCAACGCGCCATCGTTCCGGTGTGTACATTCTTGAAATAAGTCCGCCAGCAAGAGCTTTGATTTCGTCGAATAAATACAGAGACCCGGACGCATACCATCCAGACCATTGAGTGTTCCATGCAACCCCTGAAAGATTCGCGGCAAAAGACGCAACCAGGGTATCCCCGGAAACTGTGAGCTTCACAAAGTCGGTCTCCGACCCGGCTATAGTCTCGTCGGTCGTCGTTACATACCACTGACCGCCGACGCAAACCGCCGACCCTCTCCGGATATAAATACCATCAACTACCGGCGGAGCATTCAGGCGCAACCATGTCGTTTGAAACAATTCACTGATTTTCTGCCAATCCAGCATTTCATCGGGAGCATCTCCTGGTCCGGTTATTTTCAAAAACATTATTTTGCCTCCGTGATTGTGATTGTGAATGAAACGCGGTCTTCTATACGCTCGCCATTTTCAATGAGATTCGTAACGCAATAAAGCGGCAAATAGACGTTGTGGTCCTCTTCGGTTATATCAACCCAAATATGGCCACGGTCTACTGGCTGAAACATCTCAAGGACTTTAAGGTACGTCTCTTTTACCACTCCCTGATATTTAGTAACATACTTTTTCCTCGGCTCGATATACTGAAAAGACACCTGGCCCTGATCAGATTCTTCCATCGTCGATTTTGATTCATATACAGGAACAAAGTTTGCGGTCGGTAAAGGAAAATCTTCTGCCATCCCGAACTCAATAGAACCAATTCGAAGGTCTTCTGTGACAGGTGCGGACGCTTCTATCACGGCCCAACGAACAAGCTGTTCATCAAAATATGCTGATCCGGAAGCATGAGAACAGTCTACAGTGATCGTGTCGAGCAATAAGCCATTCCACTGATATAGCTTCACGGTCATGTTCGAAGCATTCGAGTAGGTAAAGAATAAAGAATTCACTGGCCTCTCGTCATCAAACATCATTGTTATGACATCATCGAAACTGGTCGATTTATAATATACCGTTGCATACTCGTGTGCGAGATTCACGGCAGGGTAACTTACGTCTTCTTGTTCAGATGTTATTGTCGAATACCGAGCGATTTTATCAAAGAGTACTTTCATTATTCACCCCACTTTATTCGGTACTGTCCGCTATTCATGTGCGGCAGAATAGAACGCATGATAACCTCGCCGTCTATCTCATTTATTATCGTAATGCTCCCGCCAATCTGTCCGGAAAGTTCTTGAGCTATCAGTCTCGCTTCCTTCCTTGCGAACGCATCCCCTGACGGACCCATATTGAACAGGTATTCATCGTATCCATTCTCTGCCAGCTGTCCAACTTGACCACCGCCGGTTGCACGAACGATTCCGCCGGTCTGATAGGATTTCACCGGGCGAGCCGCTTCAACAGCGGCAACTTGTATTGCACCGACTACACCTGCGGTAGCCGCATAAGCCGCCGCAACAATCGGGCCGAACTTGAACCCGGCAGCATAAGCGTTCATTACGGCAAGCGCCGCGCTTGCGATAGCCTGAAGCCGCTGGATATTCCAGGCCATCATTGAGCCTTCGTATTCAATCTCGGCTTTTTTCTTCGCGTACTTCTCTTCAATTTGTGCTTTCTTCAAAGCGTTCTGTGCTTCAATTACCGCTTCCTGATTTCCTGTTTCTTGAGCAAGTGCAAGCTCGCGTTCGGCACGTTCAACGGCGCTTTCTTCTGCCAGTCCGTTCGCCTCAAGTTCTGCCTGAAGGTCCTGATCGACCTTTTCTGCTTTGTTTTCATAGACAGCGGAAACCAAAGACGACAGTGCGCTGAACATTGAGTTTGCGGATTCAAGGGCATACGCAATGTTCTCGCGGAATCTCTCCGCCGCTTCCTTTTCTTCCAGCTTGTCATAGAAAGCATTGACCTTGTTTGTGAGATCCTGGAAAACATCATCGCCAAGCGAATCTTTTGCTTTTTCAAGCTCTCCAAGTAATGAAGTACGCATTGCCGATCCGGTTTTTGCTGTCTCGGTATCGAGCGCATTCACCTTATCAATTAAATCATCGAAAGCGGTTGAACCGGCAC
>CAZAST010000139.1:0-6505 GCA_964487805.1 uncultured Syntrophaceae bacterium | reverse complement strand
GGTAGCCGGGCATTCCGTGGCCAATCTCGCTTTTAAGATACTGGTTCACCTTGCATGCGATCCGATCATACTGATCGGTCAGGATCTTGCCTACGCCCGTGAAGGAGATTCCCACATCGGCGGGGTTGTGGGCAGAAACAGTGAAAATATCTTTGAATATGAGGTTATTGAACTGGAGGGCAATGACGGCAGGCCGGTCAAATCCATGAAATACTGGGAGCTGTTCAAACTGGAATATGAGGAGGATATCCATTCCTATAACGGGACCTGCGTCAATGCCACCGAGGGGGGCGCGAAGATCAAAGGCACCGCGATTATGACGTTTGCGGATGCCATTGACACCTATTGCCGTCAATCGTACAACCCCCAGGCCATACTCGATGAAACCTATAATCAGTTTGCGATCGAGTCCGATATACACAAAGAGATGGATGCAATTCTTGTCAAGGCCGTCGATACGCGGGAAATCGTTGAAGGGGCGATCCGTGAGTTCGAGGCGGCGCTGGACGAGGCGCGGCTGGTGGAAAGAGAGGTTATCCGTCCTTCCCTGGACAGTGAAACCCGTCCCGATGCCGATATGGCACGACTCCTGTCCGTTGAAAAAAAGTGGCTGGAATTGAGCGAGCTCCTGCAGAGCGACAAAAATCTGTACGCCATGACGGCGCAGACTA
Source organism: uncultured Syntrophaceae bacterium (assembly GCA_964487805.1). GTDB lineage: Bacteria > Desulfobacterota > Syntrophia > Syntrophales > UBA2210 > UBA6078. The sequence goes on along the minus strand of CAZAST010000139.1, from coordinate 5,834 downwards.
TACAGGCCTATGACCTGTGGCTGGCGAGCGAGCTGTCCTTTCTCAAGGACATATACACAGACAGCACCCTGTTATCCGTGGCGCGGGTCAGAAGGATGACGGAGTGGTTCGCCGTCATCGGGAGTTTCCTTGTTTTTACCAGGAATGTCCTGAGGGATGCCGAGGCATCCTTGCAGAGAGAAACGCGACCGGCTCAGCAGGCATAATATGCATTGCTCCGGCCCGGATACGCGCCGCCGAGGACGCCGATGAACGAGTCAAGGGACATATGGGGAGAAAACGTGCGGGCTCTCGCAAAGAGAGCTCCTTTTCTGGCTGACAGGCTGCGGGGGCATACGATACGGCCGTGCTGGGAAGCCTTCCCCGCCCGCAACGGGCAGATGACGGCGCGGAAGGTTCCGGGAGAGGGTCCTGTCAGGCATCTACACAGCCGTCATAATCCGGAAGAGGAGGCCCTCCGGTGGGCCGGGCTTGTCCCGCCGCAGGTGGAGACCCTTGTCGTCCTCGGATTCGGCCTCGGCTATCCGGCCCGTGCCCTGAGAATCCGGCGCTACAGCGGTCTCCTGATAATAGTTGAAGCGGACCTGGGGCTCTTTCACCTTGCCCTGCGGTCGGTATTCCTGGGCCCCGTCCTCGACGATCCGCGCGTCCGCCTCCTTGTTCAGGAGGACACGGAGATCATCAGAAAATGTGTCGATGAACTGAACCCGGGCGCGCTGGGCTGCCTGCCCTATCCCCCGGCAACCGAGCTGTATCCGGACTACTATCGGTCGATCCGGAACATGGTGGAGCGATGTATTTTCGAACACCGTCTGCGGGAAACCCCGGCCCTCAGCCGGGACATCGGGGAACTGCTCCGGGAGACCGTACAGTGAGGATCGCCCGCAGATGAATATACTGGTTATTCGAACCCACCGATTAGGGGATATCCTCCAGCTGACGCCGATGCTCGAGGGCCTGAAAGGGATCTATCCGGACAGTACCCTCTATTTTCTGACCGGAAGGGAGGGTGTGCCGCTGCTCGAGGGGAATCGTCATGTAGACGCCCTCATACCGATTCCGGAGAAGGAATATCGCTATTATCTGAAACATGAACCGGAGAGATATTCGGGAATATTCAACGGGATCTACGATCTCATCGGTGAGCTGCGGCGGATTAAATTCGATCTCATCATCAACCGGCAGTACGAGTGGGGAGCCCTTCTGGCCTCCCTTGTCGGGGCTCCAAGGATAGTCGGCGGCGCCTATTCACCGGAGAGGGGGTTTTATTTCGAAGATCAACCATCGAAGGATCTCTTTGATGCGATCAAACAGGATCGGAGGTCGAACCGGAGCAACCTCGTCGACTGGGCCTGCCGGATTGCCGGGCTGCCCCCCGGAAAACACGGCCCGATGCGCCTCTCTGTCGGCCGGGGGGCCCGACGGGAAGCCGAACGGCTGCTGGGTGTTTCGGATAAAAGGTCGCTTGTGGGGGTTCAGATGGGTGCGGCGAAGTCCTTCCGGCAGTGGGGAGCGCCTCATTTTGCGAAGGTCATCGACTGGCTGCTTCGTGAGAAACACCGGAGGGTGGTCCTTATCGGGAGCGAGGACGAGAGGGAACTGTGCGCGGGAATTGAGGGAATGTCTTATGAAGAGCGGGACGATCTCGTGAACCTGATGGGGAAGACATCGCTCACGACGACGGGGGCCGTCCTCGAGCGGTGCGAGCTGCTCATTACGGGAGATACGGGTCCCATGCATATGGCGGCGGCGGTGGGAACCCCGGTCCTGTCCCTCTTTTTCGGGACCGCGTATCCATACGAGACCGGTCCCTACGGGTGCGGTCATTTCATCCTGTATTCCGATCTCCCCTGCGCCCCCTGCCTCGATCCGGCACGGTGCGAGATCGGCCACGCGTGCAAGGGAATGATAAGTCCCCCGGCCGTCATGCAGGCCTTCGAGACATTCGAGGCCTCCCGGAGGGGTGAAACCGTCGTCTGGGAATGTCCCGACCCGTCCGTCAGGCTTCTGGTGACGTCCCGTGATGCCCAGGACGAGCAGGTCCTGCTCCCCCCCGAAGAGGTGAGCGGCACCGTGCCGGAGAATGATCGACTGCATGCCCGTACGGATGACGAGCGGTTTCTCCCGGAAGTGCTCCGTGCGAAGGGAGACGAGATCGTCCTGTCTTTCATGGAGGGGGAGGTCGAGAGGGGCTTTGCCTCCTTCCCCGACTATCTGAACGACTGGCTCGCCGTGAAGGGCGCGCTGACGGGAAACACGGATCTCGAGGCGGTCCGGGGTCTGTTCCGGGAATGCCTGGAGGCGATGCGGGACAGGGATATGGTGCCCCTGATGGATGCCGTCGAATACGGGTTCAAACCGCTGCTCGAACGTGCGGCGTGTGATGCCCCGATGGAGGATTGTCGTACAGATGCCCGGTAATCACCCGCGGATATCCCTCTGTATGATCGTCAGAGACGAGGAGGCGACGCTGGGCCGGTGTCTCGCCAGTGTGCGCGGGCTCGTCGATGAGATAATCGTGGTCGACACGGGGTCCACGGACGGGACGGTTCGTATCGCCGGGGACTTCGGAGCCGCGGTATACCTCCACCCCTGGGAGAATGACTTCAGCAGGCATCGCAACCAGGCCATCGAGTACGCCGGCGGGGAGTGGATCCTCGTCATGGACGCCGACGAGGTCATCGCCCCGCGGGATGTCGCAAAGGTGCGGGAGCTCACCGCGGCCCCCGGGGTGGACGGCTACCGGTTCATCCTGAGAAATTACGAAAACAATCCCAACCTCGCGAACCTGGTTCCCAACCCCGGCGATTATGAAGAGGGCCGGGGCCTGTGCGGGTTCATCCCGGTTTCGCTGGTCAGACTCTTCCGCAACGGAAAGGGCATCCGGTTTACCGGGGCGGTCCACGAGACGGTGGACGGATCGTTCCAAACGCTGGGGTTGACGATGGCCGAGACCCGGATACCCATCCACCACTACGGAAAGGTGCTGAGTGACCGCATCGCGCGGAAGGCCGAAATCTACCGGCACCTGGGGGAGGAGAAGCTCCGGAGGGAACCCGGCAATCCTTCCGCCTGCAAGGGACTGGCGGATCAGTATCTCGAATCAGGTGAGCTCGTAAAGGCGCTCGACATCCTGAACGAAGGCATCGCCAGGTTTCCCGATCTGGTCGAGCTGCGCTTCAACCGGGGCGTGGCCCTGGACCGGCTGGACCGCCGTGAAGAGGCCCGCCGCGATTACGAATGGGTCCTTGCGCGAATGCCGGGCCATGCCGGGGCCTGCCACAACCTGGGGCGTATCTGTCTTGACGGGAATCAGGCCGAAGAGACGATCCGGCTGGTCGGTCGCGGCGTCGAAAGGGGGATCCGTCACCCGGCCGTCTTCTTTCTCCTCGGCAGGGCCTTCGGTACCCTGGGACGCTGGGAGGAGGCGCTCGATGCCTTCGATCGGGTCCTCGCAATCCAGCCCGGCTATCCGGGGGCCGACTACCATCGGGCGGTCATACTGTCAAATTTCCGACGGTACGATGCCGCCATAGAGGCCCTCGAACGGGAGATCAAAGCGGGAGGCACCCTGGCTGCCGCCTATACCCTCCTCGGGCAGATATCCCTCGCCCTGGGCGATCCGGCGGGCGCGGCGCAGTTCTTCCGGAAGACCCTCTCCCTGAAGCCGGATGACACCGCCGCCGCACGCGCCCTCGAGCAGATCGATCTTCACGATCCCCCGGCCATTACGGGTCAGTAGGCATGCCCATGCCGGAGTCCGCGACGGCGTGACCGCGTGTCCGAGAGGCCTGTCCTCCCTGTATCAATTCCTCCTGCCACAAAATCCCTAAAGTTTGTTCCCCCTTCTTCCGATACCCCGGTCACAGGTTGGAGAGATTCGCCAAATCCAGAGAAAGGAGGATGGACAGAAACACGAGATACGGCGAACGGACAGACCCTCCGGGTTGTTCCTGCTCCGATCGAACGGCATGGATGCCGAAACGGGCCACGAGCCCACACAACAAACAATCAAGGAGGATTTAGATCATGGGATTAAGAATTCAGAATAACGTAGCAGCGCTGAACGCGCATCGTTGGCTTTCCACCAGTGACGCAGCCCTGGGCAAATCACTGGAGAGACTTTCATCCGGTTACCGGATCAACCGGGCGGCTGATGACGCCGCCGGGCTGGCTATTTCGTCGAGCTTCAGGGCGAACATAGCGAGCTTCAACGTCGCCTCGCGAAACACATCAGAGGCGGGTGCCCTTCTGCAGGTCGCTGAAGGCGGTATGGAGCAGATCGAAAACATGCTCACCCGTCTCAAAGAGCTGGCCACCCAGGCCGCTTCGGCGAACGTCGGTTCCACGGAACGGGCGAAGATCAACGCGGAAGGAAACGCGCTCATCTCCGAAATCGACCGGATCGCGAACTCCACCAAGTACGGAAGCACGACGCTTCTTGACGGAACCTTCGGGGCCTCGAAGTCGGCTACGCTGGGTGTGGGAACCGAAGACGGGATTATCGGCAGCACATATAACGCCTACACCATGACCGGCGGCACCAATGTCATGTCCGCGGCGACCGTTGTGGGCATCGGCAGCGGCATTGAGGAAGGTACCTGGTACTTCGGCGTCAATTCGGCGGGCGATACCCTGTATCTTGCGAACGCCGCGACCTATTCACAGTCCACGCTGATCGAGGCCTACACGGGGACGATCAATGGCGCCAACAGCGCGGTGACCTTCCAGAATCTCGGGTTGACCCTTGCGATCACCGGCAGCGTGACAGGTATTGCGGGAGTCTCTTCCGGTGAGGCCACATTCGACAGTTCAGTGGCGCTGAAACGGACGGGTCTCAGCTCCTTCAGCGTCGAGGGAGCCGCCGCCGGCACATATACCTTTGACACAGCGGCTGCGGGCGAACTGACCCTCGGCAACGGCACGACGACCGAGACCATCAACTACACCAGCGGTACCACACATACCTTCAGCAATCTGGGGATCGCTTTCCATCTTGACGGGTCCACCGACGAAGGGTATGACGACAATGATCTCGAAGGGATGACCATTACAATCGCCGACTCCGGTTCTTCCGGTGCGACCTTCCAGGTCGGTTCCGAGAACGACACGAACAACAGGATCGCCATCTCCATCGGCGACACCACGACGGGAACGGGCGGGCTGAATCTCCAGATGGATCAGCTCGATACCGCCTCCGAGGCGCAGACCATGCTCTCCACGATCAACAGCGCGGTGAGCACCCTGTCCGACAGGCGGGGTGATATCGGTGCCTACATGAACCGGCTGAGCTACGCCGCCGCGAACCTCTCTGCGACAATCGAGAACTCGCAGGCAGCGGAATCGCTCATCCGTGACGTGGATATGGCCGCCGAGATGACCTCGTTCACCAAGAACCAGATCCTCCTGCAGGCGGGTACGGCGATGCTCGCCCAGGCCAACATGGCGCCTCAGAGCATACTGTCGCTGTTCGGATAGTATATACTCTGAAGGTTTTCGACAAACCTTTAACCGGGAAGCCCGTCCCCTTCGGGGAGCGGGCTTTCTCATTATCTACTCAAAAAAAACGTCGGTACCCGGCGGGCCCGCTTTCGGGAAATGGCCGATATCTTGCTCTCTTGACGGGGGCGGGAGAACACAAAAAGGCGTGTTTCGGAAGAGCGGGAAAGGGTTTGCCGGCAACTCACTGTTATTGTTAGCACAATAATTCTTCTCTCCGCCGAATATCCGGCACGACCACCCTAAAGTTCAGGGCAATATTTTCCGATACTACCGGTAGGGTAGGCAGGGAATGCCTGCCGGTATAAGAAGGAGGACGTACGGGATGTCAAGCA
>CAZAST010000138.1:4858-6518 GCA_964487805.1 uncultured Syntrophaceae bacterium | reverse complement strand
AGGAGATCGCGGATAAAGAACTTCTTGGGGACCTTGAAGTTGGCCAGTTTCAATCGGCACAGCTCCCGCAGTTCCTCTTCACCCACGCTCTTGCCCGGGATGAGCATGGCAAAGGCCCAGCCCACCTCCTGGAAGATCTCGTCGGGAACGCCCATGACTGCCGCGAAGAGAACGCTGTCGTGGGATTCGATGACGTCCTCCACCTCGCGCGGATAGACGTTCTCCCCGCCGGTCTTGAACATCTCGGAGCGTCTCCCCGTGATATAGATGTATCCCCGTTCGTCCTTCCAGGCGAGGTCGGAGGTATAGTGCCACCCGTCCTTGTCGATTACCTCGGCCGTGAGCTCGGGCTTGTTGTAGTACCCCTTCATCAGAAACGGTCCCCGGACGGCGATCTCACCAATCTCACCGTCCGGCAGTTCGTTGCGGTTTTCATCAACGATCTTCAGTTCGAAGGGCTCGGCGATCTTCCCGGCGCTCTTCATGAGGGTCTCCACGTCGTCCCCTGCTTCGGTGTAGGTGACGAAGCCGCAGACCTCGGTGCTCCCGTACCCGGTGATGAGGCGCGCCCCGGTCTGCCCGCAGATTCCGCTCAGGACATCGATCATGATCTTGGGGGCGGCGGCTCCGGCCCACATGAATCCTTCGACGCTGCTGAAATCGGTGGTGAAAAAATCGGGATGCTTGAATTCGAGGAGAAACATGACGGGCACCTGTCCCACAACGGTAACCCGCTCTTTCGCGATTACCGCCAGGACCTCTCCCGGATCGAATTTGTCCAGCATGATCAGCGCCCCGCCCCCCATGATCGCGGCGAACCCGATCTCGACATCCGCGGCCACATGGTTGATGGGGAAGTGGAGAAGACCCCGGGTGTTCTCGTCGAAGTAGAACTTGGGCAGTTCGACCCTGATGTTCTCGATGATGCTCCGGTGGGTGTGCACGACCCCCTTGGGCTTGCCGGTGGAACCGGAGGTGTACATCAGGAGGGCCTCGTCGGTATCGACGACCTCGCTTGCCCGTTTCTCCAGGGCGCCGTCGAGCCCGGGCCGCGGCTCCCCCGTAAAGGCGGCAAAATGTTCGGTTCCGTCGATCGCCTCGCCGATCACGAGGACTTTTTTGATACAGGGAAACTCATCTCTCAGGGCCGTGATGTTCCCCGCGAGATCGGCCCCCAGATACTCCCTGAGCGCGATCAGGACGGCGGGCTGTGAGTCGCCGATCTGATACCGCAGTTCGTCCAGGGTCAGCTTCGGCGAAAGTCCCAGCCAGATAGCCCCGATCTTGTTCGCCGCCATGTAGGTGGTCAGAAAATCGTTCCGGGCCATGGAGAGCATGGCCACACGGTCCCCTTTTTGGACGCCGATCTCCAGATAGGCCTTGGCGATCCGGTCCATCCGCTCCTTGAAATCCCCCCAGGTCAGCCGTTCGTCTCCGAAGACCAGGGCCTCCGCTCCGGGCTTCTTGTCGGCCCACTTCTCCACATAGTGCCAGGTAAGATCGAGATTGTTCCGCCCCATGCCATTTCCCCCTTTTGGTATCAGATATTCAATCGTATGTATCCATGACTTATCGCCGTCTTGCCTTCGGCGTTGATGACATCGAAGAAGAGGTCCGTCCCGCCGCCGGGAGACTTCCGGAGCAGGCGGACGGCGATCTC
>CAZAST010000138.1:0-4848 GCA_964487805.1 uncultured Syntrophaceae bacterium | reverse complement strand
GAGGATCCTGCCGGGGAGACCGACGTCGTGCGCGAATTTCACGGAAGTATGGATCGGAAAGTGGATGCGGGTGCAGCCGTCGTAGACAAAGGGCGCACACGGATCGACGGCGATGGAGGATTCCCAGACGGGAACGGCCTCGCCGGGAGACGGGGGAACCCGCGGCAGGGCATCGCCCCCCTGCCCTTCGTCGGCGCAGGCAACGCCGCGCAGGAGTGCGCCGATATGCTCGGTGAAGACGGGCGCATTCCCTCCGTCCGCGGCGTCGAAGCGGATGACGATGTGGGTGCCGGCCCGGTGCGGCATGATGGCCGCGACGGCCCCCCGGATGGTCAGGGCATCCCCGGGTCGAACCGGCCGGTGGAACCGCAGATGTTCGGTGTAATGCACCTGGGTCAGCAGGAGCTCCCGGGGGAAATCCGGGTCCTCGATGTAGTCCCAGACCCTCTCAAGGATCGGCCAGGTAGCAGCCACGGCGAACATGGGAGGGGCAACGATCCCGCCCCAACGCTCGTCGTCCAGATAGCAGGGATTGGCGTCGCCCACCGCGGCGGCATAGTTCATGGTGTCGCGCCAGGAAATAGCTGTCTGATACTCCTTCAGGCGCGCGCCGACGAAGCGTGATGATAGTTCCATTTCAGTGCCTCTTCTGACTGTGGTAGCCTTCCTCCCCCTATCCTTCTTCAGCCTCCGCCCGCTGACGTATCAGTTTTTTGACAAAGATCTCTTCCCGCTCCATCTCCTCGATCCGGTCGGAGATGTACTTCTTTGCCTCTTCGCGCTGGGGGATGAATATCTTCTCGAGGGCGTTGACCCGCCGCTGCACCTTTTTCAGCTCCCGGGAGAGCATCATGATCGTCTTGGTGATGGTCGCGTATTCGGCGAGACTCTCGAGGGCCTTCCTCGATTTTTCCTTCGCCTCGTCGTACGCGGCGGTCGTCCCCGTCAGGGACATGGTGAGATGGGGCCGCTTGAAGGAAAGCCTGATCATCGGGAGCCTGAGTCCCATGAGCCGGGTGTGCTTCATGTGGAAAAAGTATGAACGCCTCTCGGAACAGCTTTTCCGGCTGAGGGTGTCCGACCCCATTTCCACGGCCGCAGAACGGTAGGCCGTGTAGAGCTCATCGAGAACACCGGATAGAGCGGCCTCTGCTTTCCGTATCTCGCCGATGTTCCGCATGATCTCTATGGCGAGGATCTCCCGTTTCTGGTTGAGGAGATCGTACCCCTCGTAGGCGAATTCCAGGTCTTCCTTGAGCCTGCGCAGGGATGATTTGGTGGGGGGGATATCTATAGCCGGCATGACGGGGCCTCCTGAACTTCCTGCTGCGGCATGTAGTACCGCTGGATATCTTCCATGCGGACGCGGTACAGCTCCTCCTTGGGGAGGAGGGAAAGCATCTGCCACCCCAGGTCGAGGGTTTCGATGATCGTCCGGTTTTCCTCATCTCCCTGTCTGAGGAAGCGCTCTTCGAAGGCGGTTCCGAAGCGGAGGTAGATCTTGTCCAGTTCGGACAGTTCTTCTTCGCCCACGATGGCCGCCAGGGCCCTGATCCTCTTGACCTTCGCGTAGGATGCGAAGAGCTGGGCAGCGTTCTGGGCGTGGTCGCTTCGGGTCCGCCCCTCGCCGATCCCGTCCTTCATGAGGCGGGACAGCGACGGGAGGCCCGCGATGGGCGGGTAGATTCCCTTGTTGAAGAGCTCCCGCTCCAGGACGATCTGCCCTTCCGTGATGTATCCCGTCAGGTCCGGCACGGGGTGGGAGATGTCGTCGCTCGGCATGGTGAGAATGGGGACCTGAGTAATGGAACCATTGATCCCTTTGAGCCTCCCGGCGCGCTCGTATATGGCCGCGAGGTCGCTGTAGAGATACCCGGGGTAGCCCTTTCGGGAGGGAATCTCGCCCCGCGAACTGGACAGCTCGCGGAGGGATTCGCAGTAATTCGTCATGTCGGTCATGATGAGGAGAACGTGCATCCCCTCCTCGAAGGCGAGGTGCTCGGCCAGCGTCAGGGCCACGCGGGGGGTAATGAGACGCTCGATGGAGGGGGCGTCGGCGAGGGAGAGGAAGATGGCGGAGTGGGTGAGAACGCCCGATTCTTCGAGGGAATCGATGAAAAAGCGCGCCATGTCGAACTTCACCCCCATGGCGGCGAAGATGACGGTGAACTCCTCCTCGGAGGTCAGGATCCGGGCCTGTCGCGCGATCTGGGCGGCGATCAGATTATGGGGCATTCCGCTCCCGGAGAAGATGGGGAGCTTCTGCCCCCGGATCAGGGTATTCATTCCGTCGATGGCTGAGATCCCGGTCTGGATGAAGTCTCGCGGGTATTCGCGGCTCCAGGGGTTGACCGGGAGGCCGTTCACGTTCATCAGATTGTCGGTAATCACCTGGGGGGCGCCGTCGATGGGCCGCCCCAGACCGTCGAAGACCCGGCCGAGCATGTCGCGGTGCACGGGGATTTCGAGCGATCTCCCCACGAAGGTAACCCGCGCCCCCTTGACGGAGAGCCCGCTTGTCCCCTCGAAGACCTGGACGATGGCGCGGTCCTCGTCCACCTCGAGGGTCTGTCCGATCCGCACCTCGGTCGATTCGTCGCGAATCTCCACGATCTCGCCGTATCCGACGCCCTTGACCCCCTCGACGAAAATCAGGGGGCCGGAGATCCCGGACAGGGTCGTATACTCGATTTCAGCGGTCATAGGCTACCCCTTTTGTATCTTTTCTTTCAGCGAAGCAAGCCCCGCGGCGAGCCGCTCCCGGTAATCATCGATCCGTTCGAGCTCCTTGTTCGGAACCTCGGACTTGAGCCGCACCATCTCCGATACCACCTCCAGCGCGGAAATCTCCTTGACGGTCGCGCCGCACCGCACGAGATCTTCGCCCGTCGTGTGCAGGTCCAGGATGGCCTTGAGAAGCTTGAGCTGCTTCTCCGGGGGGCAGTACTTGTCCACCGGATCGAAGGAGTTCTGCTGGAGGAAGGCGTTCTTGATCATGTCCGCCACGAAGAGGGTGAACTGCTGGGCCGGGGGCATGGCGTCGCTCCCGACGAGCTTCACCACCTGCTGGAGGCGGTTGTCTTCGAGAAGGATCGCCATAACCTGCGCCCTGATCGTGAGCCAGTCGGCGTCGAGTTCCTTCCACCATCCCTCGATGTCGTGGAGGTATTCGGTGTAGCTGTCGATCCAGCTGATGGACGGATAGTGGCGCGCGTCGGCCAGGATCTTGTCCAGGGCCCAGAAGCACCGCACGAAGCGCGAGGTGTGCTGGGTGACGGGCTCGGAAAAGTCGCCCCCGGGAGGCGAAACCGCTCCGATGATGCTGATATCGCCGTCAACCCCGGAGAGGGTTTCCACCAGCCCCGCCCGTTCGTAGAATTCGGCGAGCCGGGTCGCGAGATAGGGAGGGAACCCTTCCTCGGCGGGCATGTCCCCGAGCCTGCTGGCGAGTTCCCGCAGGGCCTCCGCCCACCGGGAGGTGGAATCGGCCATCACCGCCACGCTGTACCCCATGTCGCGGTAGTATTCGGCGATGGTCACCCCGGTGTAGATGCTCACCTCGCGGGCGGGAACCGGCATATTCGAGGTGTTGGCGATCATGACCGTCCGCTCGATGAGGGGACGGCCGTTCCGCTCGTCGATCAGTTTCGGAAATTCTGTCAGAACGTCGGTCATCTCGTTACCGCGCTCCCCGCAGCCGATATAGACGATTATGTCGGCGTTGCACCATTTCGCGAGGGCGTGCTGGGTCATGGTCTTTCCCGTCCCGAACCCGCCGGGGATGGTTGCCGTCCCCCCCCGGGCGATGGGGAAAAAGGTGTCGATAACCCGCTGCCCCGTCATCAGGGGGATAAAGGGCTTTTTTTTGCGCCTGCTCGGCCTCGGCGAGCGCACCGGCCAGTAGGCGGCCAGTTTTCCCTTGTAGGGAGCGGCGCCGTTCTCGATGGTGTACAGATCGTCCTCGATCGTATAATGGCCGGCAGCGGCGATGGAAGCCAATTTGCCGGAGACGCCGGGAGGAACGAGCACCTTGTGTTGGACGAGGGGGCTCTCGGGGATCTCTCCCAGGATGTCTCCCTGTTTCACTTCGGCCCCCGCCTCGATCACGGGGGTAAATTCCCATTTCTTCTCCGTATCGAGAGGAGAGAGTTTGATCCCTTTTTTGATATAGTGGCCGCACGCCTCGGAGATGCCGACGAGGGGGCGCTGTATGCCGTCATAGATATTCGCAATGAGACCGGGGCCCAGGAGGACCGAGAGCGGTCTGCAGGAAGAGCTTACTTCGTCTCCGGGCTTGAGACCCGTGTTGTCCTCGTACACCTGTATGACGGTGATATCCCCCGCCAGCCGGATCACCTCGCCGATCAGCCGGTCGCTGCCGACCTCGGCGATGTCGAACATCCGTATTCCCCTGAGGCCCGCCGCCTTGACGATCGGCCCGTTTACCGATATCACCCTTCCTGTCAGCATGTCATCCACGTTCTCGCTCCCGTCTAGAAAGAAAAGTCCTTTCCCCCCAGGATCCTGGTGACTTCCCGGCGGATTGTCGCGGATCTCCGATAGTGGATCCGTTCTATGGCGCTGTTGAAGATGCGTCCCGCCGACTCGTCGAGTATCACGCATCCCCCCCACCGGATCGCGGGGCCTTCACGCACGACGGCATCCGCACGTCCCGACTCTTTCGCGGTCGCCACAATCTCCTGTTCGAGGACGAGATCCTCCTTCCCCAGCAGCACCTCCATCCCGGTCTCTATCTCGCCGGCGGCGTGGCGCACCCGATCCAGGAGAAAGGACTTATACCGGGGATCATCTCTCATGACCCCCACCGCCTCCTCCACCATGCGGCCG
>CAZAST010000137.1:0-6534 GCA_964487805.1 uncultured Syntrophaceae bacterium | reverse complement strand
GATCATCCGTCGGCACGGCATTGTTCCGCGCAGGGAGATGAATCGATTTCATATTCAAAAGAATGCGCTGCCGCACCCATCCACGGGGGACCACGAAACCGGCCCGGAGTGTGCGGAACGAAGCCCTCTCGGAAGAAGAATTCGCAGACACGGTAAGGCAGTCCTCACTATCGTCTTTTCCCTGTTTAGTCAAGGATTTTGAGAAAAAGCATTGACAAGGAACTTCTATGATAATAGCATTCCGGCCAGCGCGTGGCGGCAGAAAGCATGCCGGAAGCACGGTGACGGGACACACGCGACGCAGTCTTGGAAGGCATTATATGGGGAAGAACATAATCAGCAGACGGAGAGCCCTGGAGATCATTGAACGATTTAACCGCGCCAAGGTACTCGTCGTCGGCGATATGATGGTCGACCAGTTTATCTGGGGCAAGGTTTCGCGCATCTCGCCGGAGGCGCCGGTTCCGGTGGTGCAGGTCACATCCGAGAACCTCCTGCTGGGCGGGTGCACGAATGTGTTGAACAACGTGTTCTCCATGGGCGGTCAGGTCGCTGTCTCCGGCATTGTCGGGTCCGATGCCATGGGCGCGTGGCTGGTGGACACACTGAGAAAGATGGAGATCGATACGGCGGGGGTCATCGTTGAGAAGAACCGCCCCACCATAGTCAAGACACGGGTCATCGCGCACAATCAGCAAGTGGTGCGATTCGACAGGGAGGACAGGCGACCGGTAGGCCAGGGAAGTCTGCGGAAGATCATCAGATACATACAATCCATACAGGACGAGCTGGGAGCGGTGATCATCTCGGATTACAACAAGGGGGTCTTCTCGGAACAACTCGTCCGTGAGATACGAAAGATCACCGCAGAGCGGAAGATTCCCCTCTGCATCGATCCCAAACAGAGCGATTTTTCACTCTACCGCGGGTGTGATCTGATCACTCCCAATTATCAGGAGACGGAACGGGCGCTCGGCAGGGAGATCGAGAAAAGGGACGATCTCATACGGGGAGGGTCCGCCCTGATCAGAGATTTCGGCTTCAGGGCGCTGTTGGTAACGATGGGCGAAGGGGGGATGACCCTCTTCGAGAACGGCGGCCCCATTACCCATATCCCCGCTGTCGCTAGGGAGGTCTTCGATGTCACGGGGGCCGGCGACACGGTCATTGGCGTCTTTGCCCTGTGCGCCGCGGCCGGGGCGACGTTCGCCGAAGCCGCCGTGCTTGCAAATCGCGCCGCCGGTATCGCGGTGGGCAAGGTGGGAACGGCGCCGGTCTACCGGGACGAATTGAAGAAGGCCCTATGAGCAGGCCCGTTCCGCCGGAACCAGTCAAGGTCATATCCAGCGTCTTCTCCGGACGCGCGGATGTCATGCGCAGGGCGATCGCGGCCCTGCCTCGTATATTGGGGGATATCGATTATGTGAGCGGTGTGCTCCCCTTCGAGTACACCGATTATTACGAGAAAGAATCGGGGGCCGATCTCGTCAGGAGGTTTGTCTCTTTTGAGACCCTCGTTTCCCCCGACGCACTCCCCGGGATCAAGCTGTCGACAAACAGGCTGGAAGAGGAGTTCATGAAAGATGGCAACCGGACGGTCAATATTGATCCGGGATATCTGTCCCCGGCCCATCTGATCCTCGCCACGGGGAAAGCATACACGCACCGGCCCTACCTCAGGGACGGCATATATGCCGATCTCACCCTTGTCTTCGTGAAGCACAGCTTCCGGCGGCTTGAATGGACATACCCCGATTATGCTGGCGCTGATACCATCGCCATGTTCAACAACATACGCGAGAGATACATGAATCAACTGGCCCGGGAACGGGCGTAAGAGAGCACGCAACTGAAGAGGGCGCAGACACCGCCGGGCGACACCCCGGCATCTCGCCGCCCCGGGAGAGGAATCTATGATACGAAGCATGACAGGCTACGGAAGAGGGGAAGCAGTCCTGGCGGGGAAGAAGCTGGTGGTTGAACTGAAGTCGCTCAATCATAAAAGTCTTGAGAGCAGCATCCGCCTGCCCTCCTTCCTGAGCACTCTGGAGGTCAATATAAAAAAACGGGTGGGGGAACGGATTTCCCGGGGGAGAGTCGAGGTGAATGTCAGGATCGATTCAGACCCGGGCACCATCGGCGGAGACAGGGTGGAAGCGAATATTCCCCTCATCAGAAGCTATTACGACCTGCTGACCGGTCTCAAGAAAACCTTTCATCTCACTGAAGAGATAACCCTGAGGACCCTTATTGGCGTGAAGGGCGGCATTTATACGGCGGAGTCCGAGCTCGATCTCGCGGAGATATGGAGTATCATGGACGGAGCACTGAATGATTCCCTCGATTCCCTTGCGCGCATGAAGGAGGCCGAAGGGCGGCTTCTCTATGACGATTTCACCGCCCGTCTCGGCGCCGTTGCCGACTGCGTGGCAACAATCAAGTCACGGCTGCCCGAGGTGGTCAAAAATTACCAGGAACGACTGTCGTCACGAATCAGGGAGCTGACAGGCGGCATGGAATGCGACGAATCACGTCTGATCCAGGAAGTTGCCATCATGGCTGAAAAAAGCGATATCACGGAAGAAATAGTCCGCCTTGAAAGTCACATGGAACAATTCCGCATTATGCTCGGCAGTGATGAACCCATCGGCAGAAAAATGGATTTTCTTCTCCAGGAGATGCACAGGGAAATCAACACGATCGGTTCCAAGAGCAGCGATCTTGCCATATCGGGCACTGTTATAGAGATGAAGACGGAACTTGCCAAGCTCAGGGAGCAGGTTCAGAATATAGAATAAAACACGAACATGAGAGTGGCATCTCGCTACAATGGATTGGACAGCATGACACACGTCACTGCACAGGGACTCATGATGGTGATTTCGGCCCCGTCCGGCACCGGGAAAACCACACTATGCAGAAAACTCCTGGATGAATGCCCCGATCTGCACTTTTCTGTATCCTGCACGACACGCTCTGCCAGGGACGGCGAGAAGGAAGGCCGGGATTACTATTTCATTACCCCGGAGGATTTCAAAGAGAGAATGGCACGGGGCGAGTTTATTGAGTGGGAGGAACTCTACGGCAATTGTTACGGCACGGAAAAACGGACCATCGAAGAGATGCTCCGGAAGGGGTGTGATGTCGTCTTGGATATAGATACCCGGGGTGCTCGACGGGTAAAAACCCTGTACCCGGATGCCGTTTTCGTCTTCATCATGCCGCCGTCCGTTGAAATACTGAAAGAAAGATTAAAGAATCGTCGCTCGGAGACCGATGATATTATACAGGTACGTTTCGACCGTGCCATGGAAGAGATCCGGGCGAATGAATGGTATGATTATGTGGTGTTTAATGATATAATCCCTGATTCCGTAGCGGTCCTGCGCTCCATATACGTCGCCGAAAAGAACCGGCGGCCGCGGCTGCAGAACAGGATAAATGATTTTTATCGAAAGACCGGAGGAACATAAACCATGGCACGAGTTACCGTTGAGGATTCTCTGGAAAAGGCGAAAAACAGGTTTGCCCTGACGCACCTTACGATCCAGAGGACAAAGCAGCTCCTGAGGAACGCGATCCCCCTCAGCGAAAAGAAGAATAACAGAGAGATCGTCACCGCTTTGAGAGAGATCGCAGAGGGAAAGGTTCGATACGCCCATCCCGCGCTTCTCGAAACAGCATCGGCGGAAGGCCGGCAGATTGAACTCATGGGACCCGGCGCGAACGGGGTCAGCAATGAAAACGCCGAACAAAATCCGTGACAAACTGATATTCGCCCTTGATCTCCTGGAAGATCTTGATGATGCCGTCAGGTGGGCCAAACTGCTGAAGGACCACGTCGGGATGTTCAAGGTCGGCAAGGAGATATTTACCCGTTTCGGGCCCCGGATCGTTTCGAGCATACATGAAGGCGGAGGAAAGGTTTTTCTCGATCTGAAGTTTCATGACATCCCGAACACCGTGGCAATGGCATCCCAGGCAGCGGTCAAACAGGGAGTTGCCATGTTCAATATGCACGCGCTCGGCGGACGCGAGATGATGGAACGGGCGGTGGATTCCGTCAAAAAGACCGCTCACGATCTGGGAATCGCCCCTCCGGTGCTCCTGGCGGTAACCGTTCTTACCAGCTTGAACGATTCAGACATCAGCGAGATGGGGTTTCATTGTACCGTTGCCGAACTGGTCCAGAAACTCGCCGTTTCGGCCAGAGGCGCGGGCGCATCAGGCGTGGTGGCATCCGCCCAGGATATCGTCCCCATACGGAAGGCGTGCGGAGAGGACTTTCTTATTGTGACCCCCGGGATCCGTCCGTCCGCCCGGGTGGCTGATGACGACCAGAAACGGGTACTGACTCCGCGGGATGCCATCGCCATGGGGGCGGATTATCTGGTGGTGGGCAGACCCATACGGCTGGCCGATGACCCGGTGGCCGTGGCGGACAGCATCGTCGAAGATATGGCCGCGGGGCTCCGGTAAGAATCCAGATCCTTCCCAGAGGAAAGGCCATGCAGGTAATCTACGGCGTTCATCCAGTTGCTGAGGCCTTGAAGGGCAGCCCCGGGATAGAGAAAGTTTTCCTGAACAGAGAGGGAAACCGCGACAGTTCCCGAGAAATCTTGGAACTTGCCTCCCGGAGAAATATCCCGGTTGTGTTTACAGACAGGGAGTACCTGAATGCCACTGCCGGCACACGTTATCACCAGGGCGTCATCTGTATCTGCGGGGAATTCCGGTATGCCGACATCGAACGCATTTTCGACGGATGCCGGTCCCAATCCACCTCATTCGTCCTTATTCTCGACGGCGTCACAGACCCGCAAAATCTCGGTTCGCTCATACGAACGGCATTCTGCTTCGGTGTGTCCGCTCTGGTAATCCCGGAAAATCGCGCCGCATCGGTTACTCCTTCCGTTATCAAAACTTCGGCAGGGGCGGCCCTCCATCTCCCCGTCGCCCGGGTGGTCAATATAGTAAGGACAATCGACCGGCTGAAGGAATACGGCTTCTGGATTTACGGAGCCGATGCCGGAAGCGGGAACGGGCCGAGTTCTCTCGATTACGGAACCCATGTAGGGGTTGTACTGGGGAGCGAAGGGAAAGGAATACGCCCGCTAATCAAAAAGAAATGCGACACCCTCATCTCTATCCCCATGGCTGGCGATCTCGATTCCCTGAATGTGTCCGTCGCCGGGGGCATCATTATCTATGAAATAACGCGTCAATGGAACGCCGTGACGGCGCGGGGTGAAAGGGGATAGAGATGCCGATATATCTGTGGGAAGGAACAACAAAAAAAGGCGAAAAGAAAAAGGGCGAAATGGAAGCCGCCGATGAGAGCCACGTCCGAATTCAATTGCGACGCCAGCACATCAGACCTTCGAATATCAAGAAAAAGCCCAAGGACCTCTTTGAAAATATTCCCTTTTTCCGTGAGAATGTCAAACAGCAGGACGTTGTCGTGTTCTCAAGACAGTTTGCCACGATGATCAATGCCGGGCTCCCTATCATCCAGTGCCTGGAACTGCTGGGGCAAGAGGAGAAAAACAAGACCTTTGCAAAGATCATCATTGCCGTCAAAGAAGACATTGAGGGGGGAAGCTCACTCTCTGATGCCTTGGAGAAATATCCGAAGATTTTTGACGATCTTTTTGTAAATCTCGTTGCCGCCGGGGAAGCGGGGGGTGTTCTGGACGTGATCCTCCAGCGGCTTTCCGCATATTTGGAAAAGGCGCTGGCTCTTAAGCGTAAGGTGAAAGGAGCCATGACATATCCCGTTACCGTGCTCGTGGTCGCCTTTGCCGTGGTTATTCTGCTCCTGTACAAAGTTGTTCCCGTTTTTGAAGAGATGTTTACCGGCATGGGGTCAGCCCTGCCGGGGCCCACGCAATTCCTTGTCGATGCGAGCAGGTTTGTCCAGAACAACATCCTGTACATTCTGGGGGCAATCGTCCTTTTCGTAATCGCTTTCCGAAGATATTACAAAACGAAGCGGGGACAGTTTCAGATAGACCGGCTCGTGCTCAGGCTGCCGGTTTTCGGCATCCTGCTCAAAAAGGTGGCCGTGGCAAAATTCTCGCGAACCCTTTCCACCATGATGAGCAGCGGGGTCCCCATCCTTGAAGGACTTGAGATTGTGAGCAAGACGGCGGGTAACAAGGTGGTAGAGCTTTCTCTGATGAACACCAGAAAAAGCATCCGTGAGGGGAAGACCATCGCGGAGCCCCTGTCGGAGGCCGGTATTTTCCCCTCCATGGTCGTCTCCATGATAGCGGTCGGTGAAAATACCGGTGCCCTTGACGCCATGCTGGAAAAGATCGCCGATTTTTATGACGCCGAAGTCGATGTGGCGGTCAATGCGATGACGGCGCTCCTTGAACCGATCATGATGGTATTTCTGGGGGGTGTGGTGGGAGGGATGATTGTGGCGCTGTATCTCCCCATCTTTTCCATGGCTGGCGCCGTTGGATGAGTAGATCAATAATGGTCGGGATGGCGCGATTTGAACGCGCGACTCCTGCGTCCCGAACGCAG
>CAZAST010000136.1:0-6572 GCA_964487805.1 uncultured Syntrophaceae bacterium | reverse complement strand
CCATAGGAGCCGTGAATGTTCCCATATATGCTACTAACTCGGCGGAGGAATCCCGCTATATCATCGACAACTCGGACGCGAAGATGTGCTTTGTCGGAGAAAAAGAGCATATGGAGAAAATCATCAAGGCCAAGGAACGTCTTCCCAATCTCGGTGACATCATCATATTCGATAATCTCGACGAGCCGGTACCGGGCGTGACGACACTCAAAGATGCCTTATCGGAAGGACAATCACATCCCAATGAGGAGGAGTTTTACAAACGGCTGACAAGCATTGAAATGGATGATGTCGCCACTATCATCTACACATCGGGTACCACGGGTAACCCCAAGGGGGTCATGCTCACGCACAACAATTTTGTTTCCAACGTCAATCAGGCTTATGCCCACGATCCTGATTTTCTCACCGGTGATCATACGTTCCTTTCCTTCCTTCCCCTGGCGCACTCGCTCGAGAGGACATGCGGATATTATCTGCCCATGTTTCTCGGGAAAAAAGTTGCTTTTGCGGAAAGCACGGATAAACTTCTGCAGAACTTTACGGAAATCAGACCGACCTTCCTTGTCAGCGTACCCCGCATCTATGAAAAGGTCCATTCCGGCCTTCTGGCCAAGGTATCTACCGCTCCTCCCCTCAAGAAAGCGCTGTTCAACTGGGCCATGGGAGTCGCCAAGGAAAACCTGCCGTATGTCTGCGAGAACCGGGAGCGAACAGGTTTCTTCGCATTAAAATACAAAATAGCAGACAAGCTTATCTTTTCCAAACTCAGAGCCGCGCTGGGGATGGACAGGATTAAAGCAGCCATCTCAGGGGGCGGGCCCTTGTCCGTTTCGGACGCGGAATTCTTTCTCGGCATGGGAGTCAAAGTCATCGAGGGCTTCGGTCTGACAGAAACAACCCCCATCACAAACGCGAACAGACCAAAACGGATCAAACCGGGAACAGTAGGTCCACCTTTAAAAGACACCATTGTCAAAATAGGGGATTTCGGGGAAATTCTCATCAAGGGGCCCCAGGTCATGAAGGGCTACTACAAGAATGAGGAAGCAACCAGGGAAGTCTTTACAGAAGACGGATTCTTCCGTACGGGAGATATCGGGGAGATCGATGAAGACAGCTATTTAAAAATCACCGGACGGATGAAGGACATCATCGTAACCTCCGGCGGCAAAAACATCTCCCCGCAAAATATTGAAAATTCTCTTTTAGCTTCAACTTTTATTGAGCAGATGGCAGTCATCGGTGACAACCGGAAATATCTTTCCGCCCTCATTGTGCCGGACTTCACGACATTGGAGAAGTGGGCGGAAGAACGGGGCATATCCTTTGATAATCGATCGGATCTTATAGAAAATCCCGAGGTGCTCAAACTGTACGAGCAGGAGATCGAGACACTCATGAAGGATTACGCCCGGGTGGAGCAGATACGAAAATTCCGTCTTCTGGACAGGGAATGGTCACAGGATACGGGTGAAATGACTCCAACCATGAAACTGAAAAGATCGATCATTCATGAAAAATACAGAAACGAAATAGAAGCCATGTACCCAACCGATTGAAATTCTCACTCGTTGTCACACGCGAGCCTTAATGTAAAAAAAGGCCCCTCGATGTCATGTCTGTCGAGGGGCCTTTTCGTTTTCAGAATCTAAGAAAGAAATATCATTTACACTGTATGTTGCTGAAGCAAGCGACGACTCTCCGGTTTTGTTGTCTGCCTTCCCGTGTCGCGTTGCTCGCGACCGGTTTATCCTGGCCGTACCCGACGGCTTTCAGACGTGAAGCGTCAATACCAAATTCTTTGACAAGATACCCCCTCACGCTGTCTGCTCGTTCCTGGGACAACTGCTTATTATACTCCGGTGAACCGATACTGTCGGTATGCCCCTCGATAACAGCTTCCACCCCGGGCTGTGATTTCATGAGATCGGCAACTTTCTGCAGTTCCGCCTTGTACTGAGGCTGAATGTCGGCCTTGTCAAACGCGAAAAGAATGTTGATAGTCATGGTCACAGGCGCTGGTGCAGGCGCCGGTTTTGGCGCCGGAGGAGTTTTAACCACTATCGGGCAGCCTGTGGCATCCACCTTGACGCCCTTGGGGGTTCCAGGACATTTGTCCAGATAATCCGCCACTCCGTCCCGATCAATATCTCTGGCCAGGAACACCTGCTCAACAAAGCTGGCCATACCTTCCGGAGATGAGATGGCGTATCCCTTCACCATATAACCGCACTTGCCGGCGTCAGCCACCTGTTTCATTACATTCATGCCTTCATCCATATCGCCCAGTTGATACATGGCTGATTTATCTCCAAGGACAACCGTATATATACAGATTCTGTCGCCATAGGCATTTTTCAGTCTCTCCGCCGCGGTAGAGGGCTGGTATTTTTTCATATCAAGGCCGTCACTGAAAATGATAACCGCGAGTTGGCCCGACTGGTATTTCAGGTCCGTAATGGCACCGTCAAGAGCTGTATTCAACGGGCTGAATCCTTTGCCTGCGGTGAAGGGGGCTATGGCCTGCGGCAGAATGGCTTTGGAATAGGCTCTCGGGGCAAAGAGGATCTTTGACTGAGCATCTCCCCACGCTTTAAACTGGCCAAAGGCGCGCGCCGCCGCATTCAGTTTGATATCGGGGATGGTGTTATTGAAAAGGGTTACAAGGGCTTTCTCCTGACTCAGAACGCTTTTGCCTTTGTAGAGCGCGTTCATCGATTCCGTGGCATCGAAAATGACCTCAAAGGCATCAACCTTCTGAACATACTCTCCCGACTTCACCTTGTCATTGAGACTGGTCTCACTCAGAGCGGGTTGGGCGAACCCCACAAAGAACCCAACAATGGCAAGAGAAACGAGGATCTTTAAAATGTTTTCTTTCTTCATATCGTTTTCCTTTCTTTTTTAAAAGGTTTATCATCACTGGATATATCCCCGGTCCTCCCGGAAAGTCTCCAGCACATTACACAGAAAACATCGAACGGGAAAAGGCTGGTCAAGTAACAAGAGATTGCATTTTAAGATACAGGTCATGGAAATGCAAGTATTATGTGATACTATGGTTTTCTATTGTAGGGGAAACTGCCTGCCGAAGACGCATATTGGTATTTGACGGCTGGAGGGGATCCGGGTAGAATTGTGAACATACCGCACATCGTCAGCATCATGCTACGACACCGACAGGAAACGGAGTGTCTGGTAAAATATCGCTGCGGCCGAATAACAAACAACACAGGAGGATTTCTTTCATGAGTTACGAGAATATTATCGTGGATATTGGAGAGGATTATGTCGCTGAAATAACGCTGAATCGGCCGGACAGTCTCAACACGTTTACGGTCCCTCTCGCGAAGGAACTTAATCAGGCATTGCAGGAACTTGACGAAGAGAACCGAGTGCGGGTTATTATCCTCAAAGGCGCGGGCAAGGCATTTTGCGCCGGAATCGATGTAAGCGATTTTTCCAGTAAAAGCGCCATGGAGTACTGGCGCTGGGTAGAGTGGATGGAAGCGCCGCTGATCACGATGAGCCGAATCAGCAAACCGGTCATCGCTCAGGTCCATGGCGTTGCCGCGGCGAACGGAGCCGGTCTGGTGGCGGCGGCCGATCTCGCGACTGCCGGAGAGAACGCCCGACTGGGGCTGACCGCCATCAATGTGGGGCTGAACTGCATCGGTCCGGTGGTTCCCGTCTCCCGATCGGTGGGGAGAAAGCGGGCACTTGAGCTGCTCTTTTTCGGCAATCTCATCCCCGCCGGTGAAGCCTTGCAAATGGGACTTGTCAACCGTGTCATCCCGGAAGCCGATCTGGAAAAGGAAACCCGCGCATGGGCTGCCGTTCTGGCGCAAAAGAGTCCCCAGGCCCTCCAGATCGCCAAGAAGGCATTCTATGCGGCGGCGGATATGGATTATTACAAGGCATTCGCGCACATGAACGAAGCGTTTGCCCGCCTGTGCTCAACCGAAGACGCGAAGGAAGGGATCAGCGCCTTCCTGGAAAAACGATCCCCTGTATGGAAAGAGAAATAGGATAGGGTAAGAGGACGGGGAGACAGTTCTTCCGCTCCATTGTTATCGCATTTTTGGATTGACAAAGACTATCTCCTTTCCTATACCAGTATCAGAAGAGGACACGTTTTTATCAACCCAATCGAAAAAGCCAAGGAGGAAATATCGATGGATCTTAAAACAGTATTTCAGACGGCAATGAAGTCGGAGATTGAGGGGCGTGAACTGTATAAAATGGCCGCCGAAAAAACGGCAGACACCAAAGCAAAGAAGGTTTTTCAGATGCTCGCCGATGAGGAGCAGAGTCACTACGATAAACTTCTGGCCATGGCCAAGGCCCATGATGCGGGAGAGGCGATACCGGCAGCCGATCTCCCCGCTCCCACTTCCTTCGAAGACGCGGAGAGTCCCATTTTTACCCGTGAATTCAAAGAGAAGGTATCGGACTTCGATATGACGGCTCTCTCTATCGGCATCAAACTTGAGATTGAGTCAGAAAAGTTTTACCGTGAAGCGGCCGGCGGCGCAAACCAGAAAGAGGTCAAAGATCTCTTTAACAAACTCGCAGACTGGGAAAAGGGACACTACAACTTCCTTCAGAAACAGGTTTCTTTCTTTGAGAGTTACTATACCACCAAGTACAGTTCCTACCGCTTCTAACTGTTTTTCGCGGTCTGACGAGTTGTCAGCTCAGTAAACGACCGAATTTTTGAACACCCTTCAACGCCCCGGGATAAACCCGGGGCGAGGCGGCTTTTCCGTGAAGCCGGGGGAAAGAGCATGGGTATGTGTGCCGCTCCCCTGTCGCTGATTACCCTGATTCAGGACATTAGCGTCCCATCCTGAGAGGAGTTATTCCATGGAACTTCGCGACATTTCGAATACCGTTGCCGTTATTACCGGCGCTTCCATCGGCATTGGCCAGGCTGCGGCCCGCGCGCTGGTGAAGGAGAGAGTCAATGTCGTACTGGCCGCCCGCAGCAGAGACAAGATCATGAAACTGGCCGAAGAGCTTGGCGAGCGCGCCACGGCAAAGGCCGTCAATGTGGCGAATGCGGACGCGGTGCAGCGACTGTTTGCTGAGGTGAAGGAACAATTCGGCGGCGTCGATCTGCTCTTCAACAACGCGGGCGTGGGATACTACAATCCGTTTGAGAAAAGCACCCGAGACGAATGGCAGGAGATGATCGACGCCAACCTGTATGGCCTTCTTAACTGCACCCAGGCAGCCATACCCCTTATGCGCGGCCGCCGGGGCGCCATGATTTGCAGTGTCGCGAGCGTTGCGGGCCGCCATGGCATGCCCGGCTTCTCCGTGTACAGTGCCACCAAGTTCGCGGTGGTGGGTTTCCACGACGCGCTCCGTAAAGAACTCGGAGAATCGGGGATTCGTGTCTCTCTCATCGAACCCGGGGCGGTCTACACCAACTGGGGCTACAACGTACCGGCCGATAAAATGAAGGAACGGCGCGACGGCCTGGAGGCTCTTCATGCGGAAGACGTAGCCGACGCCCTGGTCTATGCCTACGCCCAGCCGGGCAACGTCAATCTTCAGGAACTGCTCATCATGCCCACACGGCAGGTCGTACCCTGATTATCGCCTGTTCTCTTTTGTGATTAATACAGAATACCGATGACCGCTCCGGTCATGAGCGTCGTCAGTACCCCTGCCAGGATGGAGCGGGGACCCAAGGCGACGATCTCGCCGGCCCGGTCGGGGGCAATGGTCGACAGCCCGCCGATGAGAATCCCCAGACTGCCGATATTGGCAAAACCGCAGAGGGCGTAGGTCATGATGAGATTGCTGCGCTCAGAAAGGCTCCCGGCAGGGAGCTTGGCCAGGTCCAGATAGGCCAGCAGCTCATTGAGCACCACCTTGACCCCCATGAGGCTCCCCGCAGTGTGTGCCTCGCTCCAGGGAATACCCGCCAGCCAGACCAGGGGGCTCATGATCCAGCCGAGCATCCCCTGCAGGGTAATCGGTTCCCCTCCCACATCAGGAAGCAATCCCAGCGCCTGATTGATCATACTCACCAGCGCCACCAGGACAATCAGCAAAGCCACCACATTGATGAAGATATGCAGTCCGGAGGCAGTCCCCTGAACGAGGGCATCCATGGAGCTGCGTATGGGTACGGGCGGAGAAATGGTCCCCAGGGTGGGCTCCCTGGTCTCCGGGATCATGACCCCGGCGACCAGGATGGAGGCGGGGGCGCTGATCAGAGAGGCGGAGATGATGTGTCCCAGGGCGTCCGGCACGACGGGTTTGATAATGCCCGCGTACAGGACGAGAACGGTGCCGGCGATGGTGGCCATGCCGCAGGCGGGTCATGGCATTAAGATAAGGCCGTATGAAAAGAGGCGATTCGACCATTCCGGCGAATATGTTCGCCGTGCACCCTACCCCCAGTGCCCCGCCGATCCCCATGGACCGCTGGAGGATCGCCGAAAACGCCCGGACCAGGGCGGGTATGATCTTCCAGTAATACAAGAGCGTGGTCAAAGCGCCGGTAACAATGATCACCGGCAGAGCCCGGAAGGCGAAGATGTAGGCCGCCCCGG
>CAZAST010000135.1:1461-6573 GCA_964487805.1 uncultured Syntrophaceae bacterium | reverse complement strand
CCCGACGGATCTTCCGTACACCCCGGAATGGTCCGGAAGCGCGGGGGTCAACTACTCCTTTTCCGAGCGGCTTCACATCAGCCTCGACGCTCTGTACGTGGACGATCAGTATGTGACGTCGCGGGCCCGCCGCGCCGGGACCGTAAACACGGATACGGTGGATTCCTATTTTCTTCTGAATGGGAAAGTAACCTGTGACTTCCCGCCGCTGGGGCATGGCATCCGCCCCACCGTGTATGTGGCGGTCGAGAATCTGACCGACACCGCCTACGAACAGAAAAAGGGTTATCCCATGCCGGGCATCGGATTCATGGCGGGCGTCATACTCCGGCTCTGATTCAGGGGGTGTTTCACGTCTCCCCGGGTGCTCTTTTCACCATTCCCCTGAAAATTCTTGACAAAGATCGGTAACGGTGCTCTGCTGATGGCGCTTTTTTTGAGGGAACCCTCATTTTTCCCCGAGTCAACATGTAAAGAGTGGGAGTGATCATGAAAAGTATTGAAACGGATATTATGATCAGGAGTTCACCGGAGAAAGTCTGGATGGTCCTCACGGATTTCAGCAAATATCCGGCGTGGAATCCTTTTATCCGGGAAGTCTCCGGGGAAGCCAGGACCGGTGCTCGCCTCAGAGTGCGGATAGAACCACCCGGCGGCAAGAAGATGATATTTCGGCCGACGGTATATACGGCTTCACCGGGTAAGGAATTGCGATGGATAGGTCACCTTGTGTTTCCCGGCCTGTTTGACGGAGAGCATGCTTTCAGGATTGAGCAGGTTGGACAGGATGAGGTACGTTTCCGGCAAAGCGAACAGTTTCGAGGGATTCTGGTTCCTTTTTTCCGAGCAGGCTGTACGAAAGAACCAGAGCGGGATTTGAAAAGATGACTCAAGCTCTCAAAGAGACAGCCGAACCAAATTAGGGACAGAGCCCCTATTTTTATGTGTGGTATATTTCAGGTAATCTTGAAAGGTTTACAGATTCATGGGAAAATGGCGAACAGGGACAGGAGTTGCCAATGGGATCTATGGAAGAGATTTTGAGCGGGTTTCCTATTATCATTGAGCATCCGGTCAGTTGGGGTGATATGGACGCCAATGGCCACGTAAATAACGTGTGGTTTTTTCGGTACATCGAGAACGCGAGAGTCGCGTATTATAAAAAAATCGGCAAGTTCGAATACGAAAAAGAAACCGGCGTCACGCTCGTGATTGCCTCTATCTCCTGCAAACTTCTCGCCCCTCTTTTCTATCCCGACACTGTCATCGTGGGCGCACGCGTCTCCACTGTTTCGAACGACGGCGCGACCATGCTCAACAGGGTTGTCAGTTCCGAGCAGCGCCGAATCGTGGCGGAGGCCGAGACTGCCATCGTCAGTTTCAACGGCCCTCACGGCAAAAAAACCCCGTTCCCGGAACCGCTTAAACTCAATATTGAAAGACTCGAGGGAAGGACATGCTAGCATAGCCTTCCGGGAAAGCAGGCTATTTCGAGAAATGGTTCTGAAAAAAAGACATATTATGCGTAACCCGTCGAAAGCACTCATCCATCCCGCAATAGTACTCGCGGCAGTCCTCGCTGTTTTCTTTGCCGCAGACGTGGCGGCCGCGGCGTCTGAGACAGAACGATTTCCATCCTCTCCACAATTCGAAGTTCTGTCCCCGATACCGGTCACCAAACGCGGCCTTATTACTCATGGCCCCCGCTCAGGAAAGAACGTCGCCCTGACCTTCGATCTCTGCCAGTCACAGGGGGCCACATCCGGATTTGATCCGGAGATCGTTCGGATTCTGAGTGATTCAGAGACGCCAGCGACCTTTTTCCCGGGCGGCCTGTGGATGCGGGATCACAGGTATGAAACACGCGCGCTGGCGGGGAACCCCCTTTTTGAACTGGGGAATCATTCGTGGAGCCATCCGGATTTTTCCAGGATACCTCCCGAAAGAATGGCGGAGGAAATCCGGAAAACGCAGCGCATCATGTGGGAGCTTCTCGGATATCAAACCAGACTTTTCCGCTTTCCCTATGGAAGGTATTCTGAAAAAGCCCTTGATGTCATTGGACAAAACGGATTATATGCGATCCAGTGGGACGTTGTCAGCGGGGACCCGGACCCCAGGATTGACGCGGATAGAATGGCCCATTGGGTGCTGAGCCGGATGAAACCCGGATCGATAGTCATCATGCACGCCAACGGCCGGGGCCGGCATACGGCCAAGGCGTTGCTTCCCATTATCCACGGTCTCAGGGAAAAAGGGTATGCCCCTCTAACCGTTTCTCGGTTGCTGGGACTTGAAAGATAGAGACATCGATTCCCGGTTTTTTTTCATACGGCTGAAAAATGCTTATCCAGTTTTAAACAACGAAGAGCATTTGAGGATCAGTTGCGCGGCATGTTGAGAGAAAAAGGAGTATATGAAGAGCATGTCAAAGAATCTGCACTGTAATCATTGTGGGGCTTACGTAGGTGAATGCGGGCATGAACCCGGTATCACCGATCCTGTGACCCTCACGGGGACATGTAAGTGTGGCCGCCGGTTCTCGGTAACATGCAACGGCGATTGCCTTAAGGGGGAGGGGAATAAAATGAATAAGGAACGACAAACCTGCGATGGCTCCGGGACCATTGTTGTACAGGTTAAGTACACGTGCAGCACCTGTGATGGGTCGGGAAAAGTGCTCGGAAAGACGTGCTCCACCTGCAGAGGAACAGGAAAAATGACTGTATCCGAGCAACGGGATTGTCCCGGTTGTGTAAATTGCAGGAAGTAGAAAAGCAATCTCCAGAGTAGCTTCTGTAGTTGTCTCAGCGGTCAAAGAAAGAGCGCGGGCGACGCGATCGCGCGCGTTTGCCTGGTTGCTGTTTAAGGAGCATCTCCCCCCAGATGAGAGCATCCGCCGCTATGGAAACACGCCCGATAGTACGATCCCTTCTCATATTCCTGGCACTCACCGGGATCATCATCGCGTTGCCTCTGCTCGGAGCGATGCTCTGGCGGGATGAGCCTCTCGCCTGCTACCTGGCCTTCCCGCCCCGGCTGGGCGGCGTAGAGCACGCGCCCTTCTCATGGGGGGTATTCATCGGCCTGGCAGTCCTGATCCTGGCCTGTCTTTTGCCCTTCATCGGGCAAGCCGTCCGAATGGCAGGAACCGGCGTGGAGCGGGAGAAGAAAGACGAACAACGGTTCCCGTCATGGGGATACGCGGGGGTCGCGCTCTGCGCCGTTGCCTGGATACTGGCATGGAACCGCTTCACCTGGTTCGCGGCATATCAACCCTACACGTTCCCCTTCCTCTGGATTGGCTACGTCATTATCGTCAACGCCCTCACGTACAAACGAACCGGGAACTGCCTGCTCCGGGAGCGGCCGGTTTACTTTCTGGCCCTCTTTCCCGCGAGCGCCCTGTTCTGGTGGTTCTTCGAATACCTGAACCGATTCGTCCTCAACTGGTACTACGTCGGGATCGACGCCTTCGGTCCGTGGCAGTACGTGTTCTATGCCACGACCTGTTTCTCCACCGTTCTGCCAGCGGTTTTGAGCACGGCTGATCTGGTCGGATCGGTTTCCTTCATGGAAAAAGTGTATCGTGACTTCGTCCCCATCAGGCCGGCGCATCCCAAAGCATCAGCCGGAGCAGTTCTGATCATCGTGGCGTTCACCCTTTTTGCTCTGGCGTTGTTTCCCGACATCCTGTTCCCTTTCCTCTGGATTTCACCCCTGCTGTGTCTTGTGTCCCTTCAGACGCTCGCCGGCCGGGAGCAGATCTTCTCCCCCCTCTCCAGGGGAGACTGGACCCGCGCCGTCTCCCTGGCCGCGGCCGCCCTCGTCTGCGGATTCTTCTGGGAGATGTGGAATTTCTTCAGCATGCCCCGGTGGGAATACAGCATACCCTATGTCCATCGCTGTCTGATGTTTGAAATGCCCATCCTCGGCTACGCGGGATACCTCCCCTTCGGGCTCGAATGCGGGGCGGTGGGAGAGTTCCTGGACAATATGATCCCCCCGCGGAACGGAACGTGACATGTTCTATGAAGAAAAAGATTTTTTGAGACGATTGCGGTGTTTCCCCGCACCCGATAAACGGTTCGATATATGGATGATGATCAGAATCGTTCCGCGTTCAGGACGCTTTGCCGTGTGGAGAAGTCGTAATCGGCCAGGTCTTTCCTGGATAATTCTTTCGACGGGCACTGATGAAGGCATTTCCCGCAGAAATCACCGCAAATAATCCCGAAGCTGTTGTTCAGCATCGCCCGGTCGAAGGGATGGATATTCTTCCCCCGCAGTTCCCGCGCCAGGTGTGAAACATTCCCGGGCCCTTCGGGAATGGCAATCTCGCTCCGGGCCCCGTCGCCCTTAATCATTCCATGGATGGCGTAACTGCATCGGATATTGTCATGAGTGGAATATGTCAATGTCCGGTCACCGATGACGCAGGATTGCCGTTCCTTTTCCGAAAAGGCCTGTGCCGGGCACAGACGGACGCATTTCATCCCGCAGAGATCGGGTCGGCACAGTTCCGGTCCATCATACAGCGGCGTCGGTTCCAGTTCGGCGGACGTCAGGACGGTGACCAGACGCTGCATGGGTCCGAATTCCGGAGTCAAAAGAAGACCGTTGAGTCCCAGCGTGCCGAGTCCGGCGGCCACCGCGGCATGACGATGAGAAATCTCCGCCTTCATCTTCCGCGTCGTCTTTGTTTCATCCATATATTTGGCCATGCTGGTAATCCATGTGGGGAGAAAGCAGAGGCTCTTGTATCCCCGGTATTCCAGAACCTTCGCGATCCGATTGGCCATTCGTGCCAGCTCCAGGTTGGTAAGGCCGTAGCCATAAAACAGATAGGGTGTGTTCGTTTTATTCGGCTGATCGTAATTGCCCCACACATCGGCGGCTCCCTGATGGATGTGCATGGATATGGAGATGGCCGATTTGCAGGAAGGCATAAATTCTGACGGGTGATGGCCATCCGGCGCATTCCTGAATCTTTCGACCGGCGCGATCCCCACTAAATCCGCTCCCCACTGGAGCAGATTCGACAGTACCGATTGAGTCAATGTATCCATTATCTCCTCCGTGGCATATCTTCTGATGTACAGGCGCCTTTAA
>CAZAST010000135.1:0-1361 GCA_964487805.1 uncultured Syntrophaceae bacterium | reverse complement strand
AAGCCCTGTTTCTCACAAAGAGAGAGATGGGGCTTTTGTGTTTTAGAAGCAATAGAAAAAGGTTGCCCTTATTTCGACTTCCTGTTTCTAAATGTTCTTATATTTTGAACCTTTGTGGGAGATGTATAATATGAAAGATTTCTTGGCCCGATTTAAATTCTTGATAAGCTTTTTGGGTGCTATAATTATTGCCCTAACCCCTCACGTCTATCAAAGTGTTATTGAGTGGCTTAGCGACACAAAAATCCATTTTACATATTACGTCACTCCTAGTTATGGGTCCCAAATTCTGGCTTCAAATTATCCATACAAATGCGCCACAAACACATTAATAGATAAATATATCGATTACGTTAGGAATGAATATCGCGAAAAAAATTATACAGTTGATGTTGTTTTTAATCAAGACAAAGTACAGATACCTATTATTATGGCGAAAAGGATGTTAGAACATATTCACGAACCCAGTATTAAACTCATAACCATGCCTTTTTTAGCAAAATTTAACATTGTGAATGAATCTGGTGATTCTATAACAATAAGCCATATTACTATAACAACCGATGACGCTTACTCAAATCCTCTATGGATGATCGATGCATCCTTTTCTAACAACTCAATGAGTGCTTTACAAACATGTTCGTCTTCAACTAATGGATATTTGATCTCTTTCAGTGGAGAACAAATGACATTGCCAGCTCAAAATACTTTTAGTTTAATCATAGCATTTAGTAAAAAACCAATTATCAAAAATTCTGGGTCATTTGTAACGGCTATAGATATAAATGACAAGAAGAAATCGGTTAGTTTAGTCGACGAGACAAAAGCTGACAACGCTAATGTAATACTAAAATTTGTTTTGATCGTCTTTGTGGGATTTTTCATTGTTCTTGGTGTTGGTTACTTATTCTTTAACTTTGCATCTTTTCTATCTCAACAAAAAAAATAAAAGGTTAAATAGGTTAAATAGGGTCGGCGCCCTATTAAAACCTGAGGAAATTCGATGACGCACGAACGGCACCACACCGTTATCATAGGGGGCGGATTCGGAGGGCTGACCGCCGCCCGGGCGCTCGGCGGCATGGACGGGGATGTCACCCTGATCGACAAGCGGAACTTTCACCTCTTCCAGCCCTTGCTCTACCAGGCGGCGACGGGGCTGCTCTGCCCGTCCGAGATCACCTCGCCGCTGCGGCATGTCCTGCGCCGGCAGAAGAACGCGACGGTCCTCTTGGGCGAGGTCGCGGACATCGACCCGGCAGCAAAGCGCGTGATCCTCACGGACGGCGAGGTCTCCTACGACAGTCTGATCGTGGCCGCGGGGATGCGGAACCACTATTTCGGCAACGATGAATGGGCCA
>CAZAST010000134.1:0-6600 GCA_964487805.1 uncultured Syntrophaceae bacterium | reverse complement strand
GCCCCAGGAAAGTGATCACCCATCTGGCGTCGAAGTTCTTCCATTGAAGGGTTAACCTTGGCTAATGATTGTTCCATTGCAAGGAAAATACCTTCAACATTTTGTTGAGATAAACCAAGAGATGCAGAAGCCTTCAAAACAGCATTTACAACTTTATGCGTTTCCGCAAAAGTCATGTTTGTTTCTTTAGCTGATGCTAAGAATTTACGATACGGGGCTATAAGAGCATAAAAATTTTGACCTGTTTTATTAGATACCTGTTGTAACCATTGAAGTTCTTTATTCATCTGCCGAACTGAACCCGAGATTTCCGTCATTGATTTCTTTACCTGACGGAAATCTCGGGCAACGACATACAATTCTTTCAAAGCTCTAATAATTTCTCTAATTCCTAAATAAATACCAGCCGAAGCCAGTACTGAACGTAAAGAAGAAAAAGAAGAAAAAAGACTCAAAATACCTTTACGAGTATTTCCAGCAGTTTTATTAAGATTGTCTAAACTACTCCCTGTCTTACTAGCTTCTTTTTGTATCTTTTGAAATTGATTCTGATAAAATTTAGTCGCATTTCCAAGTTGTTTTAAACGAGTTGATACTCTATCAGCCTCATTTCTAAAAAATTCAAGAGCTTTTTGAGATCTTTGAATAGATTTCAAAAATCCAATATCATTTGCAATTAAACTTGCTGACATTGAACCTAAATTAGCCATTCTTAATCCTTCTTCCCCCGGTCCTTCTTTTTCTTCTTTTTCTTTTCTTTCTCATTCACACTTTGAGCAATACCTAATAAAGTAGCCTCCATTTCCTTCATAGACTGTTTTGAAGAACTTTTCAAATTGGGGAAGAAATCCGCAGGGCCAAAAGGTTTCTTCCCCTTCTTAAGATGCAAATTGACAGTAGCGGAACAAACAGTGCCAGCCCTAAAATCATCTATTGGACTCCCAAAGGGCTCCAAATTGTAATATGCTTGCCATTCTGACAATTCTTTCGCACTAATTGATTCCAACAACTGTCCTACAGTCATTCCAAGTGCCAGAGCTAATCTGAAATAGAATCGTCGCTCTGGCCTTCCTCGGAGTTTTTTGTTAGTTCCTCAACATCATCTTTACGCATACCACTCAATTCTTGGGCTTTTGCAAAAATACGATCAAGGGCTTTAGCTGATTTACCACCAAGAGCAATAACATACTCATCAAACTTTTTGCCCTTGAACAACCTTTTAGTTCCGGTTTCATCAGTAACCAAAGTATGGGCAACCATCAAAGCACGAAGGTTAGTAAAATTAACAGTAGAATCCTTACCACGAGATTGGAACATATGAGTTTCAATGTCATCTCGTTCTTTACCCGTTAGAGTGCGAACAAAAACATGGCCTTTCCACTCAGGTATAAAAAGTTTTTCTACAATTAAGTCATTGACCCCAAGAATATCATTCATTGAAAGAACTTTATTCATGTTTTCCTGGACCTCTTCAACTTCCTGAATTTCCTGAATTTCCTGAACCACTTTAATTTTTTCCTCAGACATAATAACCTCCTATCTATGAAATTGTTTTGTTTTCTCCAAAAGTGGAGTGTAAAAACACCAATGCAATATAGGTGTTTGTGCCTTCATCTTTTTTGAATGTTTTATATTAGGAACTGCATGAGTTTTATATGGCATATAATTTATTCCTTCTTGCCACTTAAACATCTTACAGTGTTTTGCTTCAGGATATGTTTTAACTTTTCTACCATCATCCGTAATCATATCAGTTCCGAACATCATGATATTAACTTTCTTATCCACCAAAAACCTTTGAATGTCAAAAACCACATTTGGGTGAAAACATTCATCCGAATCAGGGAAAAGAATCAATTCAGGTTTGTACTTACTCGCTTCATCAACCAATTCTTGTCTCCAATTAAATCTATTCCATTTTTGTTTTGATAAAATTATTTGTAATTTAGTTCTTGGAACTAATTCAGAACAGCGTTTGAGAATTTTCTTGTTTCCATTAAATGTATCAAAACGCAAAATTACTTTATCACAATATAAAGACAAATTGTGAAGCATCAATGGAGCAAGTGGAAAAGTGTGTACTGCCATTAACCCAATTACCATAATTCAACTCCCAACCAATCTCTGAAATCTAACCAACACTCACATTTCTTATCTCGCTTACTTCTACCTTTAGCATGTCCTATATAAAAATCTTCTGCAAATCTCATTCCAGTTTTAGTAATAACTTTTGCACTTCCACGATTTACAAATTTATTATATGTAACACAAGGAGAAATCCACATTTTATATTCAGTTCCATCCGGTCCGTACATAAAATACTTTCCATAATGTCTCCAATCAAAGCCGACACACAAATTTGCTATTCTATTCCAATTACCTTGATCACTTAATGCAGGGTCTTGTAAAATAAAATCTGAAATGAACCATTCTAAAAATCTTGATACTTTGTGCCCATAAAAAAATAACACTCCAGCGTTTAACAGTTTAAACCGCCAAGCCCTTGGAGTTTTAGCCACCTCTTCTTGACTACCCCTTTTCAAACTTCTAAGAGTTACCATAACATCAAATGAATTATCAAATGTATCCAAAGGAAGAGGTTTATTAAAAAACGCATCAGAATCAAGATATATAATGGGTCTTGTTGTTATTTTAGACGTAGCCAATAAACAAAAGGGTTTTGCTAAACTTGGACGAGTTATGTGTGCGAAATCCTGACGCAAATACTTATCCAACTCTGCATTAGATAACTCTTTAATTTTATCATAATTCGTATCTTTCAATTTTTTAACAGTTCCAAATTCAGCCATACTATTTACATCTGTAGGCTTTAACCCTAAATCCCAAATAAGGTATTCAGCATTGGGCATAAACCTCTTTACTGTCTCAGCCTGATACCTCAAATAAGGATAAACATTGCTATCCCCCATAGTCACAACTATTGGACTAAACATGATTCCTCCAAAAAGTATCAGACTTTTTAATACCCCACACATGGTTAGGAAAATCAATCCACCCAGGAACCATAACATCAATCACTTTACGAACAGAATCAAAATCTGTATCATGTCCAAAAATCCATCCAGAAGACTTTACTTTAAAAGCCCAACAAGCTATATCCCCCGCTACATAAGAAGATCTATGATCTGCATCTATGAAAACGAAATCAAGGGATAAGTTATGAATACACTCACAGGCTTCTCTTGATTCATAGACAAGAATTGTAGCGCGAGTTCCATAACCTTTTGCCCGTGCAAGTACCCTATTTTTGTAAGAACTAAGATCATGATCCGCATAATCACCAAACCCAGTTGTGTGTTTATCTCCAAATCCTGTAGGATGAATCCACTGATCTACTCCAATCATAGACAAATTTGGACACGTTTCTAAAAGATGAAACAATGTATCTCCATGAAGTAAACCAATTTCTGCTCCTAAAGTCCAATTATTTTCTGTTACAAAATCTTGAAGAACTTTTCTTCTTAATCTTTTGCCTGACATTTACTACCTCCATTCCACAAAGATTTATCAACAAAATCATTAAAAACATTAGTGTAAAAAGGGAGCCCACAAAATTTTAAAAGATGATAAGCCAGGGTTTCACCTTTATTAGATTCAGTAAACATTTTTGGAAAAATAGTAAAACCACCATGCTCTTTAATTATGTTTGTCATAATTGTTTGATGTTTAGTGGCTTGTTCTATCAATTTTTCCTTTCTCCACCAACGTCCTTTTCTACCAATCTCTTCCTCATTGTATTTCCAAACTCTTAAATGAGATTCATAAATTTCATCTAAATCTCGGAAACAACAAACAAATTTAACATTGGGATACCCCAACCAAGAAACCCACTTAGGAACAGCGTGTTTCATTACCCAAGATCCACCTGTGTACCCTTGAGATATTATAATTTTTTCTATCTTTTTCTTTAATTTAATCACATCTACATTTTTATTTGATGTTAAAATACGATTTATTTCCTTATTTTCATAAAATCCCTTAGGGTTTCTACCATCAGCAGCACGACAAATCCCAGCCCAAGCTCCATGTAAATGTATCAAACCAGCAGTAAGACTTGTTCCTGAGCGCGGGTATCCTAAAACAACTATTGGAGACTCTATACTATTGGTGATTGCCATATAAGCTCCCAAGATGTTTGATGTGTAGAAACAAAATTATGATTCATTTCTTGTTTCCATGCTTTTACTTTTCTTAAAGCATCTGGGTCACGATCTTCTTTTCTCTTTAAATCGTTTGTTGAAGCATCCAGCACTTCATCACGCCCATATTGAATTAAATAAAATTGTTCAGGCCCTAATTGTTTCACTGGAGCGTTTTGTTTACATCGACCACGGTATAATCCATCAGTGCCATAATGCCCCGAAAAATCTTCATCATACCCCCCAACCTGCCAAAATATTTTTTTAGTCATAACATAGCTATTAGGGTGTGGCTTGTAAGGCTCAAAATGAGGATAATTTACACGAGAAGGAACATATATAGTCCGTTCATTCACTTTTATGCGTTCAAACAAATTCACAGCCATTTCTGGACTCACAAGATGGTCCATGTCAGTTACAAGCAACCAAGGATTCCTTGCTTTCAAAGCCCCAAGGTTTTTACAAGCAAGCCAATTCCATCTTATCTTTCGCATAAGACGGTACACTTCCATTTCAAAACCTAAACCAGTAAGAATGTGGTGTATAATATGATTATTTGGAGAACAGTCATCAGTAACAATGACTTGAAGATTCTTTCTTATCTCTTCTGGATATGAGGCCCAAGTTCTTTGTTGAATTTTAAACATTTCTGGATTTTCATAATATGGGTAAACAAAAGTAAACTTTCTCATATTTGTGTCCTCTCAGAGTAATAAACGCCTAATCTTCCTAAATCTAAAACTCTTACTCCAAATTTACATAACTCATAAGCAAGGACAGTAGCCGTTGGTCCTAAACTCAAAACAAAAGTATCAACTTTCTTTTGTTTTAAAAGAACAGACATAATTGAATTTAATGATCCATACGCATTTTTATCTGGCCCGAAAAGATAACGAAAAGAAAGAGCGTATTCAAAAATACTAGAATCAGGAAATGGATGTTTTCCAACACCACAAAAAATTAAAACATGCTGATCTTTGAATAAATTTTTACAATTTTCCCAATAAACATTATTATCTATTTGTGGAGCACTATCAGTTCTTCCTATAAAAGAGGAACCAAAAACATTATTTTTACCATCAGTAATTTTTTTTACTTGAGAAAAATATCTCATCCAAAATTTCATCTTTTTTTCTGGCATAAATGCTCCTGGAACTGGAACACAAGAAAGATGATTTTTAATTGGATTATCCAAAACTTTTTTTAAATGCTCCCCAATTTCTAATTTATCAATTCTTTGTCCTGGGGCAGAACTTCCAGAAATCAAACGAAGTTCTCCATCACCAAATCGGGAAATTGAACAACCTGTGGAAAGAATGTGTTGTAAAGTTTCATATTCATTTAAAACTTGTTTCATTTCCACACCTCTTTAATCCAATCATGTGTTTTTAACACCTCATCATTTTTATATTTAATACACCAAACAACTTTTACTTTATTATCTCTGTTCGGATTATAATTATAATCTTCAAATCCAATTCTTGAAAACCATTCTTGGGGCATAGTTATCATATTAGGATAAAAATACCCCAAAAAATCTTGATCTCCATGAAAAGTAGATTGGTAATAATTAGATTTTCTATAAAAAAGATTAAAAATTGGAGTTGTTTTTCCAGGAGAAAAAATAAATGTACTTGTATTATATTTATTTACTCGTGTTTTTCCAACTTTTTCCCAAATAAGCCCATCTTCTCTGCCTTGAGCATTTTGTTTAGCAAAAGCCACTGAAATTTTTTGAGAATCAAACCAAGAAAAAATTGGATCCAAACTACTAACAATTAAAGTATCTAAATCTAAATACAGTAAAGAATCACACCCTATTGAAGAATTTAGATTAAACAATTCCATTTTTGCCCACCAACCTCTCCAGGGCTTTTTAAATGGGATGCGAATAACCTTCTCTTTAAACCCTTCTTCATTCGTCATACAAAAAAATTTAAATTTTGTTGATAAATTTTTATTAACCATTCTGTATAATTTATCAACCCATTCAACAGTGTATTGAGTTTTTATTTTTTTAACTGGTTTGGATAAAACACAAACAACACCAATCATGTCTACCTCCAAGACTTAAATCTAATCCCTTTTTTACTAAAAAATTTAATTGCCCCCGTTCTATCTATACTTTCTTTAAATCTTTTATACCTGCCTTTGTTACTTAAATAAATAAACCCTCCAGGTTTTAAAACTCGGGATAATTCTTTTGATCGAAAAATATTTTCATTATCTATATCTTCTGAATACTCCTCTTTTAATTCTATTTCTTGATACCCATCTCCAATAATATTATGGGCATTACCCAACACCAATCTGGAAATAACGGAATCAAAAGTGCTATTATCAAAAGGCAACTTCCCATGCAGATATGTCCAAACAGAAAAAACCTTGAAATTCATAAAAAACTCACGGTATTCAACCGTATTTCTATCAAAAGGGTATA
>CAZAST010000133.1:0-6633 GCA_964487805.1 uncultured Syntrophaceae bacterium | reverse complement strand
CCCGCGCCCTGGTAGACCTCGAGGTCGAAATCGAAGCCGGTGTCCAGGATGTTTGTGCCGAGGAGGCCGTACTCCTTTGCCTGGCCGATGGCGATGTCCAGCCGGCGGAGGGCCAGCGGGTATTCGGCCCGGCAGTAGATGTACCCTTTGTGGGAGCCGATCGCCTTGGCGGCGATGATCATCCCCTCGAGGACGGCATGGGGATCGGCCTCGAGGACGCTTCTATCCATGAACGCCCCCGGGTCACCCTCGTCGGCGTTGCACAGGACGTATTTCACGTCGCCCTTCGACTGGGAGGCGAATTTCCACTTCAGGCCGGTGGGAAACCCGGCACCGCCGCGGCCGCGAAGACCGGAGTCGAGGACTTCCTGGATGATCTGTTCGGGCGTCATCTCGGTGAGGGCCTTGGCC
Organism: uncultured Syntrophaceae bacterium; assembly: GCA_964487805.1. Classification (GTDB taxonomy): domain Bacteria; phylum Desulfobacterota; class Syntrophia; order Syntrophales; family UBA2210; genus UBA6078. The sequence continues at coordinate 6,222 of CAZAST010000133.1, read as the reverse complement.
ATCCCGGCGTAGCCGTCGCGCGCGATGTACTCATCGATCACCTCCGGGTCGATGAGCCCCTTGTTTCTGAGCACCCGCAGCTCCTGGTGGGCGAAGAAGGGGATGTCGCGCATCGCGGGGATCGTCTCCTCCGTAGAGGGCTCCTTGTACAGGAGGCGCTCAAGCGGTCTCCCCTTGAGGAGGTGCTCCTCGACCAGTTCGGGGACGTCTTCCGGCTGGACCATCATGTAGATAATCCCGTCGGGGTAGACAACCATGATGGGCCCCATGGCGCAGAAGCCGTTGCAGCCCGTTTCGACTATTTTTACTTCATCGGCGAGATCCTGTTTGGCCAGCTCGGCGGCGAGCGCCTGCTTTACCTTCGCGCTCCCCGTGGCGTGACACCCGGTTCCCCCGCAGATCAGTAGGTGAGACCGAAAAACTTTCATCGGATATGTATCCTCCTTTGTATCGAATCGTTGCGTCCTACTCCGTTACCCTGGCCAGGACAAAAGGGGTCTGAACCTCGCCCTCGAGGATGTGTCTTTTGAAGACCTGCCGCATCTTGTTTGAATTCATGAATTCGTAAATAATGGGGTTCTGACCGAGGACCTCGACGGTTACCTCCGGCTCCCTGCTGCACAGGCCCATACACCCCGACGTGGTGACGACGACGTCGGTGACGCCCGCCTCTTCGATCTCGCCCATCAGGGTGTCCATCACCTCGCGCGCACCGGCGGCGATCCCGCAGGTTCCCATGTGAACGGTGACCTTGACCCGCCTCTCGCCCGCCCTCAGTGCGGTTTCACCCTGCACGCGCTCCTTGATCTTTTTCAGATCCTCTATCTTTAATTTCGCCATGTCGCGCCCCTCTAATTGTATTGTTGTAAGATGTCTTTCAGCTTGTCGGGTTTGACCCTCCCGTGAATGTCTTCATCCACTACCACCACCGGCCCCAGGCCGCAGGCCCCGAGACACCGGACCGTTTCGTAGGTAAACATGCGGTCCTTTGTCGTCTCGCCCTCTTTAATGCCGAAGAGCTTCTCCATTTTTTCGGCGATCTTCTTGCCGCCCCTCACGTAGCAGGCGGTTCCCAGACAGACGCGTACCGTGTGCTTGCCGCGCGGATGCATCGTGAAAAATGAATAAAAGGTGACCACGCCGTAGACGTGGCTGAAGGGAATGCCGAGTTCCCTGCCGATCCGCTTCTGCGCGGGGACGGGAAGAAATCCCAGCAACTCCTGGGCCCGCTCCAATACGGGGATCAGGCCCCCGGGCTGACCCTTGTGCCGCGCGATGATTCCGTCCAGTTCCTTGATCTGTTCCGGGGTAAACTCCTCCAAAAGTTCCTTGTACTCTACATCCATATATTCCTCCTTGATGGAAGATCGAAAGAGAAAGAGGGGAGCTACCTCCCGGCCCCGATTTCTTTCAGACCGTCCCGTATGTTTTCCTTTATAAACTGCAGTACCGTCGGATGATCGATGGGAACATCCTCCAGCTCGCTTTTTACTTCACGCGTGTCCAGCGCGTAGGACCCCCCCCCGCTTGCGTGTGTGTACACAAAATCGACACCCGGGCTGCCTGTTATCATGGTGGTCATTGTCGTCGCCATGTCGCCCAGGGGCTGGCGGTCTATGTGGCGGTACCCGAAGTCCGCCGTTACCGTTGTCCCTTCCCCTCTCTTCGATTCGATCACGCACGACCCGCCGGTGAGCTTTGCGGCCTGGGAGAGCAGGGGAAGCCCCAGCCCCACACGGCGCACCGTCTTGGAGGTGTAGAAGGGGTCCAGGACCTTTTTGACGATGTCCGGCTCCATCCCCTCTCCGTTGTCGGCGATCTCGATCCGCAGGAGATCCTTCTCCCGATCCTCGGTGATCCCGATCCGCACCAGGTTCGCCCCCGCCCTCGTGGAATTCTCGACGATGTCGAGAATATTCATGGAGAGCTCCAGCATGGGTCATTCCCTCACGTACCGTCCCTCGCGTCCTTCGAGGGCCAGCTTCAACTCGGCAAGCGAGGGTTTCTCCATGGCGATGTTGGTGACCCCCTCCCCGATGTCACGGATGAAGTGGGCGTCGGACGAGACGATAAAGGGGTAGCCACCCAACTCGGGGTAGCGCTCACGCGCCGCCTTTACTCCCATCCTTCGGGATATCTCGAGGGCGTCGAACCGAATATCGGGGGGGATGAACCCCAACTGCCCTATAACGCTGAAACTCTCGCGGTCGATATGCGCGGCGATTGCGATCCCTCCCGCGCCGTGGACCACCTCGACAACCTCGCGGAGTGAGATATCGGCGGCGCCTATCAGGAGGCGGTCGTTGAATCCCTCCACCTCGTCCGCCGCGTTGACGATCGCCTGGCATCCGAATATCTCTTCCCGGTTCGAGCCGGAAAGGGCGGCGTAGACCTCCTCCTGCACCTTCAGCAGGTCATCCATATGTTCAAAGAGCGCGACGACATGGGCTTCTTCCCTGCCGGTGACCTCCATCCCGGGAAGGACATGGAGCGGCTTTCCCCGGGCGGCCTCGATCACGTACCGGACGTTCTCGGAGGCGTTGTGATCGCAGACGCCGATCATATCCAGCCCTGCAGCGACCGACCGTTCCACCAGGGCGGACGGATACATGTCAAGATCGGCGCAGGGGGAGAGACAGGTATGTATGTGCAGATCACACCGGAACTCCGTTACCCCCGTTGCCATAGGCGCGTACCCTGATTCCGCAAAGATCTCCCGCAATCCGGACGGACCCTGTCAGGGATGCAGCAGCGCGTATATTCTCCCGGCGATCTCAAACCCGGGCAGGTCGGTTACCATGATCGGGATCCCCTCCTGCGAGGCTCGCTCCACGGTATCCGCGTCCGGTTGTCTCCCTTGAATAAGGATGATCCCCGCGTGCTCCTTCAGAACGCTGACTGCCACGATGTTCTGGTGCGTCTGACAGGTGATCCAGATGTCGCCGCTCGTGCTCCCCGCCATCACATTGCTCAGAAGATCACCTACGTATCCGCCCGACACCTTCCTGTCCAGCCTGTCTCCGCCGCACCGCACCGTCAGCCCCAGTTGTTCCACCAGAAAAGCCAGATCCATTATTTTTTCACCTGTTGATCACGATCTTGAGATGGGTTCCCTTCCATTCTTCCGATGATATCTCGAAGGTGTCGGAGCAGTTCTTGATGTTGAAAAGTCCCATCCCCGCTCCAAACCCCATCTCCCGTATCCGGTCATTCGCCGTGGAATACCCCTGCTCCATTGCCTGTTCGATATTGCTGATGCCGGGTCCGATGTCCTCAATATCAATCAGTATCTTGTCATCCGTCACCCGGAGATTAACCGTCCCGCGAATGGCGTAGGATATGACATTGATTTCCGATTCGTACGTGGCGATCGCGGCTCTCCGCAGTATGTCACTCGGTATGTCAAATTTTTTCAATATCTTTTTTACTTCAACGGAGACCTTGCCTGCGTCTTCAAATCTGTCACCTTCAACCGGGAAGGAAATTTCACACGTTTCACTCATAAAGGGACAACGCTTTCCGGGCCTTCAATCTTTCTGACGCAGCCGACTATCCCGTTCGCATACAACCTCCCCGATGTCTCAAAAAGGATATATCGCGTTGATAGAACTGGAATTTCCAGTTCTTCCGCCAGATGCAGGGTGTCTTCGGGGGGGATTTTTCCTCTTACCAGGAGGATTGCCGAATTATCAACTATGCTCGCGATCCTGACGATCTGAGGATTGGTGAGGCCCGTAATCATTATGCTCCCCGGTTTCGCGAAGGCGAGGACATCGCTCATGAGATCGGCGGCGAAGGCGGTTTGTACCTCGATGTCCAGGTGATTTGCTCCCACCAGAACTTTGGCATCCAGAAGGTCGGCTATCTCACTGAGAGTCATATCGTTTTCCTTCCCTGCCGGTTGTATCCGCCGCTCTCCGCTCTTCCCGGGGAATTTCTTCAAGGGTGCAGCGTGCAGGTCGCGGCGATATCGCGGGACAGGTCATGCATCCCGGCAAAAGAAATCGATTTCCCCTAGCACAAGGTCGGGGGTAAGTCAATGCATTTACGGTTTGTCGGTTGAGCAGATCGACGGCTATGTTTCAGGAACTGATCAGCCGTGGCAGAGACATGATGATGAATAAATGATCTCCGGACCACATTTGATTCGTTATCCTGTATTTTCGAGTTGACGCACCGGTTTCCCTCTTATATTGAAAGAATATACTGAAGCTGAATCTCTGACTGTACAGCACATGCAATTCCCCATAAATGAAGGGGAGAATACTCTTGAGCACGTGAGCGTCCTGAAGGGATAACATTACCGGCGCGGCAGCGTTTCTGGAACGTGCACCCGGGCTGTTCTTTTCTGTCGTCAAGTGAAGACCTGATGCGGAACTCATGCTCCATCTGCCGTCCATCGCCTGTTTCCCGATTTTTGACGGCGGCTTTTCATTTTCATATACCGTTCCAGATGGAGGCGTTATCATTGAATTATACTCGAAAATACCCGGTTGTGACCGTGTTGGTTTTGGTTTCAATTCTGACATCCGGATGTGCCTCAACCCTGCCCGTGCTCAGCGCGTCATCGACCGCATTTAATCTGGGGACGATGGTGTATGAGTCCATTGAAAATGCCAAAATCCTGATCAGAACATCCGATGGAGTGACAAAGGAATATCTCAGGAATATCAAGTCAATCGCGGTTTTTATCGGTCAGGAGAGCCGCATTGAACCCTGCGGAAGGATCGGAGATGTTGAGGCGGTTTTCGGAGACAATCTTGCCATGCAATTGGCCCGGAAAGGATTTCGTATATACGACGCCGATGATATAAAAGCGGTCGATGAAAAACCCCAAATCCGGACTGATTATCACACGGAAGAGATGCTCAGACTCAGCAAAATATTAGGTGCCCAGGCGATCATTTCGGGCCGTATCGTAGCGGGTAAGACATCCAGTGTGCTGGGCATGAGAAAGCAGAAAACCGTTGTGCACAGCGCGACTTTGACGGTGACCGGAATCGATCCTCGTCAGACGCTGATGACCATAGATATTGGATACAAAAACGGCCAGAGACCCTACGTGGCGGCGGAAGGGCTTGCCATGATCATACAGGCGAAACTGGATAATCCCGATGCGGACATACATGAACTCCTCAAGAGGGAGCGAGAAGCATCTCCCAACTCACTGAGAAGAATTTTCGGCTGGTGGCACCACCCAGGAGGATTCCCCGTTTTGGCCCTCGGTGGAAACCACTCATGAGAAGATGAATCGGGGAGTTGAATTACCCGCGGTGAAGAATCCGATGAGGAGATCCCATGCCTCATCATTGCGTCCTCATTTTTGAGGCAACTCTTTGCCGTCCGAGAGATCCGCTTTCGCGGTCAGAAGACGGTGCAGGGCGGTAGCGTTGGTCAGAACGGCGAGGAGACACAATGCGGAGACAACGGGGATATCGTAACAGCGGGGATCATACCATGATGCCGGTGTGGTCAGGATCGATCCCGCCACGATCAGCAGGACCCGTTCAGGCCGTTGCATGAGACCCAGAACCCGCGTTTTCCCCAGGGATTCCGCTCGCGCCTTGATATAGCTCACCATGAATGATCCGAGTATGGCCAGGATGATGATGAAGAACATCCAGTGGTATCGATAGAAAACCAGAAGACCGGCAAAAACGGTGAAATCGGCATAGCGATCAAGTGTGGAGTCAAGAAGAGCCCCGAATCGTGACGATTGGCCCGTTAAACGAGCGAATGTTCCGTCAAGGGTGTCGAGGAATCCGGAGAGTGGGCAGTTTGAGGATTTGAAGGTGCTGGCTCAGGCTCAGGGGGTTCCCATGGGGTGGGTGAATCCCTTGATCGTGGGAGATCGGGTATTTGCGTTTGGAACGGAGATGCTCGAGTATGATCGGGCAAGGGGTCGCTTTGAACCCAACAGTAAGGTTTCCTATTTCCCGGGAGAGGGCCCATTCTATTTCTCGCAGGAGTTGGCGCTGGAAGATGGAAGCAGGTGGGTTTCGCGAAATGACGGACTGGCAAACCTGCACTCTTTGCCAGGGAATCCTGCCGGTTTGATGATTGAGTACTTCGGAGAAACCATGGACAATAGGGCCACCGCGTTTTGTGAGACTCCAATTGGAGATGCTTACGCAATGCTGAATGGAGTGCTTTATGTGTTTCCAAAAGCGGCCGACGCGCCTGTTCCCCCGAAGCCTAAGACCATCCTTCGCCGGGTGGTGG
>CAZAST010000132.1:0-6653 GCA_964487805.1 uncultured Syntrophaceae bacterium | reverse complement strand
GCTAAGATATATAATAATTACTGTACTGTGCATGCTGATTCTTGTGGTGGCAACCACGGGATGGGGGGGAGCAGAGCCCTTCGAGCCGTGGGGTTTCAACGGTCAATCCGCTCCAGTTCGACCGGTCTGGCATGATCAGGAAGGTATCTCGCTGCCTGCGAGGATGGCTTTGGCCGGAATGAATTTCTTCTCCGAGTACGTATCACGGGTGGACGGCGACCGGTGTCCCATGTACCCAACCTGCGCCTCGTACAGCCGACAGGCCTTTAAAAAACATGGGTTCCTGACAGGGGTCGTCATGACGGCGGATCGGCTGATTCATGAGAATACCGAGATGGAGTATGCTCCGGTGGTAAAGGTCGGTACACGTATCAGATATTACGACTCCCTTAGCAACAATGATTTCTGGTGGTACAAAGGGGAAGATCTTGACAAATAAAGCGAAGTTGCTAGATTAGAGGCATTATGGCAGAGGATTATTACACGATACTCGGGGTCGATAAGAAGGCCTCGGTTGACGAGATAAAAAAGGCATATCGGAAACTCGCGCTCAAGTATCATCCGGACCGAAATAAGGATAACAAGGCCGCGGAAGAGCAGTTCAAAAAGATAAGCGAGGCATACGCTGTCCTGGGGGATGCCGAAAAGCGAAAACAGTACGACAGCTTCGGATCGCAGGAAGCGTTCAACCGTAACTTCTCACGGGAAGATATCTTCCGGGGCTTCGATCTCAATGAAATATTGAGAGACCTTGGGGGGTTCGGGGGGGCTGCGCGGTCGCGGGGACAGAGACGGACATACGCAAACGACGATATCTTCTCTCAACTATTCAGAAACCAGCAGCAACAACAGTATTATCAGCAACCGGTCCCCCGGAAGGGGCAGGACCTCGAATATAATCTTTCCATCAGTATCGAAGAAGCGTATACCGGTTCGGAAAAAAGGATTTCCTTCAAAAAAGACGACGGCGGGTTGAGCGAGGTGACCGTCAAGATACCGAAGGGGATCGACACGGGAAAGAAACTCAGGCTTAGCGGCAGGGGCCTCCCCGGCTCGAACGGAGGACCGCCGGGTGACATGTTTATCAACATTATCCTTGCTCCCCATCCTCATTTCACACGGGACGGGGATGATCTTTATATTCATAAGACCATTACTTTTCCCCAGGCAGCCTTGGGAGCATCAATGGATATCAGTTTACCGGACGGCGACACAAAGCGGATCAAGGTGCCGCCAGGAACACAGGTAAATACCAAGATCAGGATGAAAGACCTTGGTTTTCCAAAGTTCAGGAAATCGGGAAGAGGGGACGCATACGTGCGATTTTCTGTCACTGTCCCTAAAAAACTCACCAAAAAACAGTCACAACTGATCAAGTCCCTTGCCGAGGAAGGGATATAATAGTCGACGTACCCTTTATGCCAGCCTGGCCTAGGTGTACGGAGGCAGTATATCCAGGATCGCAGACTCCACAGAAAAGCTCAGTATTACTTTTATCTATACACGAGGAGACAAAGATATATGAGAAGCGGGATGAAAGAACTCGATTGCATCTTCAAACCCAAGTCCATAGCGGTTATCGGCGCGTCCGATACCGTTGGCAAATGGGGATATATGATGGTGAAGCGACCCCTCAAAACAGGATATCCCGGCGTTATCTATCCGATTAATCAAAATAAATCTCAGATACTTGGACTGCCTGCGTATCCTTCCGTAACCGATGTGCCCGGTGATATTGATCTTGCGGTGATTACGACCCCTGCGAAGACAGTACCGAATATTATGCGCGAATGCGCACAGAAAGCGATTAAAGGGGCGGTCGTAATTACGGCCGGTTTCACGGAAGCGGGGGAGGAGGGGAGGCAACTTGAAGAGGAAATGGTGGCTGCCGCCCGTAAGGGGAGTATCCGGTTTGTGGGGCCCAACGGGATGGGGATATGGAGCGAGGTTGGTCACCTGAGCTTATGTTTTGATGACGCCCCGAAGAAAGGTCCCATGGCATTTGTTTCTCAAAGTGGCACCTTCGGGGTTGCCATGGCGCGGGTAGCGACCCAGAAGGGATACGGCCTCAGCAAATTTATCAGCATCGGCAATCAGGCCGACCTGGAAGCAGCTGACTATCTCGAATACCTGGCGGAGGACGACGAAACCAAGGTAATCATCCTCTATCTGGAGGGCCTCAAAGATGGACGACGTTTCTTCGAGATCGCAAAGGAGGTGGTACGCGAAAAACCGATCGTTGTCTATAAGGCCGGCCGTTCGAAGGCCGGCGCGAGGGCAACCATGTCGCATACCGCATCCATCGCCGGATCGGAAAAAGTTTTTGATAGCATGTGCAAACAAGCTGGAATCATTCAGGTTACTGAAGCATTTCACCTCTTTGAAGTAGCTGAAGCGCTGGCGATTCTTCCGCTGCCTCATGGGAACAGGGTTGCTATCCTGGGGAGTGGGGGACAAGGAGTGGTAGGAAGCGATGCCTGCTCGGCCCACGGGCTTGAACTGCCCGAACTGGATCATGATACGTGTCGGGCTATTTCAGCGCTTCTTCCTCCCCACGCGCCGCAAGCAAAGAACCCTGTCGATTTTGCGGGGACCAAACGGACTGCCCTCCAGGAAGCCGAGATAATTGAGAAACTCCTTCAACTGGAGTATATTGATGGGGTTATCAGCAATGTTCCCGTCAGTGCACAAACCTGGGATCCTTCAATGGAGGTCGATGTCAATGACAAACTTTCTTCCGGTGCCCTCAAGGTAGATATTGACGGGGCAATGCATTATGCATCGCTTCCTCAGACCTATGGGAAACCCGTCATTTGTATCAGATTCGGACGCGTCAAAGCGGACATTATGGAGCAGATATTAGGCGAAGGTCATATCCCCATCTATGATACACCGGAGCAGTGCGCACGTGCCATGGCGGCCCTTACTCAATACGGGGCGAGCCGCCGAAAGAAGCTTGGTTTAGACATATAGAAAGATAGGCTCGTTTTACAGCGTCCGATAAGATATGTTATGTAAACTTTACATGAGGTCTTAAGTGAAACCTCCGCCGGACAACACCGTCACCCTATAAAATCTTTCAAAATGGGCAGATTCAGTTCCAAAGCATGTCTCCCCTCCCGAATGGCATCAGCCGCCCTGTTGTATTCGAGCAAACCGATATGAGCCAGTCGGGGTGTTATCAGAATATCGGGCGGATCACCCGCAAGTCTCTGGCGTGTTATGCGATCCTGCATAATATTGGTTGCCGTCGCTATGACTTCAAAAAGTGATGGATCGCGATCCGAGTCTTCCAGTCCCAGCCACGCCGGAATAAAAGACTTTCCCTTTTTCATGGTGCTGTTGATATACCCTGAGAGCTGTTCGCGCAGCCTGCCTGTTGTATTCTGATCGCTCCTTGACGTTTTTTCGGCATTTTTGTTGGTACGCCCCCGCTTCGCTGTTCTGCGTTTTCCAATAAGATCGGTGTTGAGATTAACCGCTATAACGATCTCCGCTCCCATGGCCCTGCACAGGGAAACCGGCACGGGATTGACCAGGCCGCCGTCAACAAGCCATTGCTTTTCTTGTTTAAAGGGTACAAAGATGCCGGGCATGGATATGCTGGCTCGCACGGCATCCATGAGCGATCCTTTTTGAAGCCACAGCTCACTCCCCGTCATAAGGTCCGTCGCCACGGCGGCAAATGGGATGGAGAGGTCTTCGATATTCGGATCCGTGAAGTTTTCCCTGAAGAATTTTATGATCTTTTCACCCTCAATAAGGCCAGACCGGGGGAACATAACATCCATGAATCCGATGATATCCGACCAGGACAGTTCACGCACCCATTCATCCAGCTGGTCGATAACCCCGGCGGCGTGAGCGCCCCCCACAATAGCGCCGATGGACGTTCCGCATATCATGTCGATGGGGATTCCCTCTTCCCGAAGGCCTTGTATTACGCCGATATGCGCCCATCCGCGCGCCGAACCACTGCCGAGAGCCAGACCTATTTTTCGCCGTTCACTCATGCCACAACCCCCGATTACACTAGTTCCAACTCTCCCCGCATCCCGAGTTTGTCACCCATAATGATCAGAACGCCCAGTATGCCTTCAATTGCCATCCCGTAGTCAAGCGCCTTTCGTATGTCCCGTTCCCCCTTCACGTGGTTGGCGATTGAGGTTGCCGTAGCATCCGCCAGTGTCGATGAATGTGACGTCACGCAGACCGCGTCAGCCTTTCCGAAACTCTTCGAATGGCCGACAGTCCCGGAAGATGTACAGATACCGTAGGGGGTATCTCCGGGCCGCACTCTCATAAAAACCTTGTCACTGAGCGGAGAATCCCCGGCGAAAACCCCGACAGTGAGGTCTTCCCTGTCGGTTACCCGCGCGAATATGTCTCCGCCGTTTTCGATGATGATATTTTCCGAATGGGCCATAAGATCAAGACCGACGTGACGCGCGATCGCACCGGCAATCGATGCCATGGGACCGACGCGGCAAAGGCTTGACGCCTCGATCATCTCCCGAATGATAGCCGGAGCAAAGGGATCAGGCGCAACCGGCACCATGGAATCCATGAACAATGGATTTGCGCGGATGTATTCCTCTATGCATTCCCGGTGGTTACGCACTGATCTGAGAGCCGCATCCGTACAATCCGTGTCAGCCGCGATATACAGATCCGTTTCCTTTACGGTTACCTGAAAAGGAACAAGGGTACCCTTTGAAATCCTGCTTCTGTATGTTCGATCGCGGTATTCCACGGGAAATGCCAAGGGCTCGACTGTCGGGAAGCCCCGTGTCTATATAAAATGAGTCGCGTTTTGACCAAGGAGCTCATCGGCTTCCCGTTTGATCTCTTCGGAGATATCAATTCGCGAGCCTTCGCCGAGCGAGAGAATCGTTTCAGCGCCATTTGATGACAATAAATGTATATATCCAAGGTATTTGCCGCTACTTCTTTCAACAATCGCTTTCAGTGTTTCCACTGTGTCTCCGTTCGACTTTTCCGTATCGATCATGAAGTGTACCGATGAAAACGGGGTTTTCAAGGCCTCTTCAACGCTTGTTATCTCCGATGCCACAATCTTGGCCCCTTCGTCACCGATATCAAGCCGTCCTTTTACATGAAGAGGTTCCCCACTGTGAATCAGAGAGATATTGTCACGATACAGGTCGGCAAAGACAATGACAGTGATAAATCCCTTTAAATCCTCAATGGTTACATACGCCATGGTATCTTTTTTCTTTGTGGTGACGGTCCGCACGTTGCTCATCACACCGGCGACCGATACAATGCTTCCGTCCTGTTTGGACCATATGGTCTGAGAATCGCAGTCCACGACGCTCTTGAGCCTGTCGGCGTATTTCAGAAGAGGATGACCGGTTATATAGAATCCCAGCATCTCCTTCTCATAGGAAAGGATGAGATCATGGTCCCATTCCGGCACATCGGGAAGTTCCGGAAGCGTGACATCCTCGATGTTCGGTTGATCGAAGAGACTGGTCTGGCCGTTCATCCGATCGCGGTGTTTCCTCTGCGCGGCGAGGCAGATATCTTCATACCCCTCCATCAGACGGCACCGGTTTTTCTCCAGAGAATCAAAGGCCCCACATTTGATCAGACTTTCCATGACCTTTTTATTGACCTTGTGGAGGTCAATCCTGTCACAAAAACTCTGAAAGGAGGTAAATTTCCCCTCTGATTCCCGAGACGTTATTATGGAATCCACCGCCCCTGCCCCGACATTCTTGACGGCGGAAAGACCGAAACGGATATTCCCAACCACTACACTGAAATCGGTGAAGGATTCATTGATATCCGGGGGAAGGACGTTGATCCCCATTTCGCGGCAACTTGCCATGTATTTAACAATATTGTCCCGGTTGCTCTTCTCGCTGGTGAGAAGAGCGGTCATAAATTCCACCGGATAATGGGCCTTCAGATAGGCGGTCTGGAATGAAATCATCGTGTAGGCGGCGCTGTGGGATTTGTTGAATCCGTAGCCGGAGAAGGTCTCCATTTGTTCCCATAATTTCTTCGCTTTTTGCTCCGGAATCCCGTTTTTCTTCGCGCCGGCGATGAACTTGGAACTCTCCCTTTCCATCGCGTCTATCTTTTTCTTGCTCATCGCCCGTCGAAGGTTGTCCGCGTCCGCCATGGTGAAACCGCCGATAACCCCGGCGATCTGCATCACCTGTTCCTGGTAGAGGGGAATGCCGTAGGTTTCTTTCAGGATCGGCTCAAGGCGTGGATCTTCATAGACAATCTGTTTTTTCCCTTGTTTCTGCGCGATGAAGTCATCGGCATATTTCATGGGGCCGGGACGGTAGAGGGATATAAGCGCGATAATGTCCTCGATCGAATCAGGTTTCATCCTGATCAGAAGGTCCTTCATGCCGGAGCTTTCAAGCTGGAAAACACCATCCGTCTGTCCCCTGGCGAGAAGCTCATAGGTTGCCGCATCATCGAGGGGAATGTCGTCAATGGAGAAATCCGTTTCTCCCCTCTCCTCTCTGATGAATTGCAATGCATTTCTGATGACGGTAAGCGTCCTGAGGCCCAGGAAATCAAACTTCGTCAGTCCCACGTCCTGGAGATCGTTCATGGAATACTGCGACACGATATCGTCATTGTTGGGGCTTTTGTAGAGAGGAACCCGT
>CAZAST010000131.1:4469-6676 GCA_964487805.1 uncultured Syntrophaceae bacterium | reverse complement strand
CAGCGTGGCAGTCAGGCTCCCACTGTCAGTCCTTCGTTATCTCTACGCGCCGGTTGGCTGCCCGTCCCTCGTCTGTGTCGTTCGACGCGACCGGCATCTCCTCCCCACAGGCCCTCAGGGTGATTCTCTCTGAAGAAACTCCCCCCTGTTCAACGAGATACTCCTTCACGGCGGCCGCCCGATTCATCGAGAGATTCCGGTTGTATTCGATCGTACCGGTGCTGTCGGCGTGCCCCGATACTACAATGGAAGAAGGCGTGGCACTCATCCCCTTTGCCGTTTCCGCCAGGAGAACGCGATACGAAGCCGCGATATCGGCGCTGTTATGATCAAAATGGACGACCGCTACGGCAGGGGTCGAGAGAGCCAACCTATCGGTTGCCCCGGCGCCTTGCTTGTCGGCTTTTGCAAGCCATTCACGGGCGCCCGCGTGTCCCAGCGCGGCGGCTGCTTCCATGTCTTTTCGTCCCTGCTCGTTGTTGATGAGGTAGTAATTGATAATCCCCCGCTGGTAGTATGCCTCCGCATTTTTAGGAGCGAGGTGGATCGCCCGGGAGAGATCGTCGAGTGCCTCTGTGCAGTTGGTCTTCTTTGCAGCAAAACGGGCTACCCCTCTCCTCAGATAGGCCTTAGCCGCTCCCGGATCAAGCTCAATCGCCTTTGTATAGGCCTTCACGGCCTCATCATATACCTGTTGCCTTTCAAGGCTCTCGCCCCGTTCCATCCACGACAACGCTGTTTGCGCGCATGCGGCCGACTGCCACAAAACAAAGATACTTGTGAAGAAAACAAGAATGAATATCCGTTTCACACGCCACCCCCGCAAGATCATTTGTGGGTAATCGTATCACAGTCGGGCGAAAAAGTCAATGACGACGAGCATCTGCGGCCGCTCAACTGCCCGCATGCGGCGAGGATGTCGTTTCCCTTGCTCGGACGGGTCATGGTTGTGTAGTGTTCGTGAATAAGAACATCTTGAAATGCCCGTGCCTTTTTGTCGGATGGTCTCTTGAATTCCGACTCCGGAAATTCGTTGAAGGGGATAAGGTTGAACTTGCAATGCACTCCCTTGAGGAGAGCGGCGAGCGTCCTCGCGTCATTCTCCGAGTCGTTGACGCCGGCCATCAGGATGTACTCAAAGGTGATCATTCTGCGCCGCGGCATGGGGTATTCCCGGCAGGCCGCGATCAGTTCCGCAAGGGGGAAGGTTTTGTTCACGGGCATGAGGTACGACCTGCGCCTGTCGTCCGGTGCGTTGAGTGATACCGCAAGATTGACGGAAGCATCCTCGCCCAGTCGGCGTATCATCGGAGTGATTCCACAGGTGGAAACCGTTATCTTCCGCTTCGAATGACCGGCCCCGGCATCGGCAGTGATAATCCGTATCGCCTTGAGCGTATTCTGATAATTGGCAAGAGGCTCGCCCATCCCCATCATGACGATATTCTTTATGTCCGTTCCCTCAGACGTGTTGAAGCGGAGGGATGTTATCTGCCCGACGATTTCGGAAGGGAGGAGATTTCTCTTCAGACCGTACCGGCCGGTGAGGCAGAATCTGCACCCCATGGCACATCCGGCCTGGGTGGAGACGCACTGGGTCCAATGATTCTTCTCCCGGATCAGGACGCTTTCTATGAAGCAGTCATCTTTCAGCCTGAAAAGAATCTTTTTCGTGCCATCCTGTGATTCCTGTATCTCTTCGATCTGCGGGAGAGAAATGAATGCCAACTGTTTCATCTCCTCCCTGAAGCCCTTCGAGAGATTGGTCATCTCATCAAAATCAGTCACCCCCGACCGATATATCCACTTCATTATCTGGCGCGCCCGGTATGTTTTCTTTCCCAGACGAGCGATGAGCCGTTCAATCTCGTCATGGGTCATATCAAGCAGGTTGCATGTGTCGTTATCATTCTTCATGTGCTTTTCCTGCGGCGGCGGTATTTAACCGTGAAGTCATAATTTTGCTGGTGATCCCGTGAAACGCGTTTTCATCCGCGTCCCGGGCGATGATCGCACAAAACTGCGGCATGCTATCACTCTTGAGAAAAACTGGCAAGGGGATCGCATGTGTGCCGAGTTGTGGAATCACGTTATTTTATGGTAGGAAACGAATCGTACAAACTGGCCACACCGAAAGGACGCGGGGTGAAAAGAGAGAATCTGACACCGGCGATGAGACAGTATCTCCAGGTAAAGGAGGCTCACAA
>CAZAST010000131.1:0-4369 GCA_964487805.1 uncultured Syntrophaceae bacterium | reverse complement strand
CGCATCGTCACCCCCGGCCTGATCGTTGATTCCGACACTCTGAGCGCCAAGGAAAACAATTTTCTGGCGGGGGTTTCGATGGTCGGCACTTCCTTCGGACTTGCCTGCGTCGATATCTCGACAGGCGAATTCCGGGTGACGGAAACGGATCAGGAAGACGCGTTTCTCGATGAATTAGCCGGTCTCAATCTCAGGGAGATGCTCGTATGCGAAGAGCTGAGGGAAAGCGACCTTGCAAACGCTTGTGGCACACGCCTGCCCGACTGCAGCGTCTGCTGGCTGCCCGATGATTATTTTTCCGCGAGTGAAGCCCGTGGTCGCATCGCGGAGTTCTTTTCAACCAACAGCGGGGAGGTTGATTTCGAAGGGCATCCCGCCATGACAGGCGCCACGGGAGCGGTCCTGCGGTACGTCCAGGAAACACAGAAAGGGTGTCTTGATCACATCAATGAGGCACGATGGTACGATATCAGGGACTATCTGGTCATGGATGATACGGCCAAGAGGAATCTCGAACTCTTTGCCACCATCCAGGGAAGGAGAAAACGGGGGTCCCTCTTCCATATCCTTGACGAGACGACGACCGCCATGGGGGGGAGGAGACTCCGCCAATGGCTGACCTATCCCCTCATCGACCCCGACAGGATCAGGATGCGCCTTGCCGCCGTGTCGGAAATCAAAGACCACCATCTTCTCAGGGGGGAGCTGCGTTCCTCTCTCGAGGGCATCTACGACCTTGAGCGCCTTGGAAGCAGGGTTTCCATCGGGATCGCGAATGGAAGGGATCTGGTCGCCCTGGGACGTTCCCTGCGCTTGATCCCCTCGATCCAGGATGCTCTCTCAACGCTGGAATCTCCCCTGGTATCGGCGATCCGAGGCGAACTGGACGATCTTTCGGATGTGGCTGATCTGATCGATCAAGCGATCGTCGAGGACCCTCCCGCGACCATCCGCGACGGCTATGTGATTCAAAAGGGGTATGATGAAGAGCTGGACAAACTGATCTCGCTGTGCACCGACGGGAAGCGCTGGATCGCCGCCATGGAGGAGAAAGAGCGGAAGAAGACGGGGATCGGCAGCCTCAAGATCGGTTTCAATAATATATTCGGCTACTACATCGAAGTCACCAAGGCCAACAACGACATGGTTCCCGACGACTACGTCAGAAAGCAGACGCTGGTCAATGCGGAGCGGTATATCAATCAGGAGTTGAAGGAGTACGAATCGCTCGTCCTGGGGGCGGAGGAACAAAGGAAGAAGAAAGAATACGAACTGTTCGCGGATATCCGGGAACGGATCGCCCGTCATATTCTGAGAATACAGACAACGGCCTCGCGCCTCGCGGATATTGACGCCATCGCATCTCTTGCAGAGGTTGCGGAGCGGTATAATTACTGCTGTCCCCGCGTGCATGGCGATGACCGGATCGAGATCCGGGGGGGGAGACACCCGGTCGTGGAGCGGATGAACACCGATGGCGGCTTTGTCCCCAATAACACCATTATGGATTGTGCCGGCAACCGGCTCCTGATCATTACGGGTCCTAACATGGCCGGAAAATCAACCTACATTCGACAGACAGCGGTGATTGTTCTGATGGCGCAGATGGGATCGTTCGTTCCCGCCACAGAGGCTGAGATCGGTGTAGTTGACCGGATATTCACCCGGGTCGGTGCCGGAGACAGCCTGTCATCGGGGCAGAGCACCTTCATGGTCGAGATGACGGAGGTGGCGAACATACTGAAAAACGCCACGAAACGAAGCCTGATACTCCTGGATGAGGTCGGTCGGGGGACGAGCACCTTCGACGGTCTCAGCATCGCGTGGGCGGTGGCGGAATATATCCACGACCCAAACAGACTCGGGGCGCGTACCCTCTTCGCCACCCATTATCACGAGCTGACGGATCTGGCGCGGACCATGGACGGGGTGAAGAACCTCAGTATCGCGGTGAAGGAATGGGGCGACCGGGTGATCTTCCTGCGCACCATCATCGAGGGGGGAACGAACAGGAGTTACGGTATCGAGGTGGCGCGCCTCGCGGGAGTTCCCGGGGAGGTCGTTTCACGGGCCCGGGAGGTGCTGGGGAATCTGGAAAAGGGGGAACTGGACGAGATCGGAATGCCGAAGATCGGCAGGAGCAGGCTTTCGCGGAGGAAACCCTCCATGGGTCAACTGGACCTTTTCACGGGGAAGGAAAGCCGCCTGATCAACGAACTGAAAGAGACCGATGTTTTACAGATGACCCCTCTGGAGGCCCTCAATCGCATCAGCAAATGGCAAAAACTGATAAAGGATTAAGACCGCTCTGTTCAGCCCTTCTGTTTCAGGTATTGATCAATTGCTCTGGCTGCCTTCTTCGCCGCGCCCATCGCCAGGATGACGGTTGCAGATCCGGTCACGATATCCCCGCCGGCGTAGACACCCTCACGGCTGGTGCTGCCCGTTTCTTCATCCGCCAGGATGTAGCCCCACCTGTTTGTTTCAAGACCCGGTGTGGTGGCGGGGATTACCGGGTTTGCGTTGGTCCCGATGGCGACGATAACCATATCGACATCCATCACGAATTCGGATCCCTTGACGGGGATCGGTCGGCGTCTCCCCGAATCATCCGGCTCCCCCAGCTCCATCCGGATGCACTTCATGCCTTTGACCCAGCCCTTTTCATCGCCTATGTATTCAACCGGGTTGGTCAGGAGTTTAAATTCCACTCCCTCCTCTTTCGCGTGATGGATTTCTTCGGCACGCGCCGGCATCTCAACCTCTGTTCTGCGGTAGACCACGGTGACCTTCTCGGCGCCCAGCCGCAGGGCTGTCCGTGCTGAATCCATGGTGACATTTCCCGCGCCGAGAACCGCCACATTTTTCCCGCGGGCTATGGGGGTATCGTATTCGGGAAACCGGTATGCCTTCATGAGGTTGGATCGTGTGAGGTATTCATTGGCTGAGTAAATACCGCTCAGATTTTCTCCCGGGATATCCATGAAAACGGGGGAACCGGCTCCGACCCCTAGAAACACGGCATCGAATCCCTCCCGGAAAAGATCGTCAACAGTTTTCCCTCGTCCGATCACGACGTTGGGAACAATTTCAACCCCCATCTTCTGAAGATATGATATCTCGGCGTCAACGATCACCTTGGGGAGACGGAACTCGGGAATCCCGTAGATCAGAACTCCTCCGGCCTTGTGCAATCCCTCAAACAGGGTAACGCTGTGTCCCAACTTCACCAGGTCACCCGCAATGGTAAGCCCGGCAGGACCGGAACCAACAACAGCCACCCTCTTTCCGGACGGGGCTGCGAGTTTGGGAATCTGCACCGCGCCCCCATTTCGCTCATAATCCGCCGCGAAACGTTCAAGCCTTCCGATGGCAACCGGTTCGCCCTTTTTCCCCAGGATGCAGAGTTCCTCGCACTGATTTTCCTGGGGGCATACCCTCCCGCAGATAGCGGGGAGGCTGTTGGTATCTTTAATTCTCCGGGCGGCGCCCACGAAATCCCGTTCAGTAATGAGCTTTATAAAGCCGGGGATATCGACCTCCACAGGGCATCCCGCGATGCAGGAAGGTTTTTTACATTGTATGCATCGTGACGCCTCGATAATGGCCTGTTCTTCCGGATATCCAAAGGGGACCTCGTCAAAATTTGTCCTGCGAACCTGGGGGTTTTGTTCCGGCATTGGTTGCCGGGGGATCTTTTCCTTTTTATTCACGACATTTGCACCCCCTTCTGGCTTCCTCTTCTTCATCGCAGTACATCCTGAGGCGGCTCGTCAGAAGATCAAAATCCACCGCATGGCCGTCAAATTCGGGACCTTCCACGCATGCCAGTTTGGTCTCTCCGCCCACCGCAACACGGCACGCGCCGCACATGCCTGTCGCGTCCACCATGATCGGATTCAGGCTCACGATCGTCTTAATATGGTGAGGCCGTGTAACCTCACACAGAAATTTCATCATCGGAACGGGGCCTATGGCGAAGACCCGGTCAATCACCATTCCGGACTCAATGAGATCTCTGAGCACATCCGTCACAAACCCGTGAACGCCGTAACTGCCGTCGTCGGTGGACACGATCAGCCGGTCGCATATCTTCCGTACATCATCTTCCAGAATAAGAATATCCTTTGTCCGTGCGCCGATAATCGCTATCACATTGTTTCCGGCATCTTTGAGAGCCCTGATGATCGGATAGGCAACGCCGATCCCGACACCGCCCCCGACGACGACCGACGTGCCGAAGAGGCCCATTTCAGTGGGAACACCAAGCGGACCAAGGACAGCGAAGAGATCATCTCCCTCCTCCATAGCCGCCAGGCAGATCGTCGTTTTGCCGACGACCTGGAATATGATGGTAATGGTTCCCCTC